>NZ_CP080429.1:1962500-2262500 GCF_019613795.1 Flavobacterium litorale | reverse complement strand
GTTCAGCAAAAATTCTGCTCCATACATCTTCTGTATCAGCAACTACGGTACGTACAAAAGCTCCCATCTCTTTATCGTGCTCAGTAAGCTCGATAGGTTCAACTTGTTGCGAACTCTGTTGTAACTGATTGCCTATATCATTTAATATAGTACTACTATCACCGCCACCCATAAAAACGGTTATTAGCGCAATAATAATACCTACAACACCTCCTCCTGCAACAATTTTTTTACCCGAAAAGCCTCTTCTGTCTTCTACGTTTTTACTTTGTCTTCTACCTCTCCATTTCATTTTATAGTGTTTTTTATTTTTATGAAATTAGAAAAATATAGCATAGGTTGTAGTCACTTTATAATCATTTTAGCATTTAAATAAAAAGCAGCCTTTTGCCGACTCTTTGTTTCAGTAATTAAAAATTAGAAACTAGTACGGAAACCAAAGTAAGCATCTGCTTGGTTGGTATCGCCAATTGCTGCAGATAGTATTGAACCCGAGCCTATAAAGAAACCGCCCAGCCTAAAACCGATTCCTGCCGTGAAGCCCGAAACTTCATTATTAGCAATAGGAGCAAAGGCCTCAAAATATTTTGTGGAGAAACGTGGTGTTATGCTTAAAATATTTTGTACCGCAATTTGGTCGTTATCGTTATCTTCATTCATTCTTTGCTGTAGGTAAGCAGTTGCGTACCAGTTATCGTAAATATTTACATCGGCATAGGTAGATAGTACAGCGGGTAACTTTACTTTAAAATCGCTACCTGCTTGTTCCATAGTTAAAAAACCACTAGTTAATAATATGTTTTCAACGTCTTGTATGCTTTTTGCACCTTCAAATTGGTTAAGGTTTAACGATTGATTTCCTTGTATGCTCAGTTCATAGTTGGTAGACTCATTGTTATCGTCTTTAAACGTCATACTTCCCAAGTTGCGTATCGCTAAACCTGCATTAATTCTATATTTTGTAGAGTCTATAGCTTTCCATTGATAATTTATTCCAATATCAGTAGAAAAACCATTGAGTCCGCCTGCAAAAAACTCAGTAAAATTATTGCTATCAGAGAAATCACCTGCTAGAGAACCTGAATATGCAAAGTTAACCGAAGCACTTGCGCCAGTAAGTGTTACATTTCCAGCATTGTTTTCTATGGTACCTTCAAATTTACTCACTCCCATATTGGCATAAGTACCAGGAAATAATAGTTTAAATGTTGCACCAGCACTAATACGATGTTCCTCACTATCGTAAACTTCTCGTGCAATAGAAAGTCCTATTTCACCCCACGATGTCCCCGAAGCTCTCTGGTTTTCACCAGATAGTACTTCGTAAACTTCGCTAATATTATCTATACCACCATTAGTTACTGCATTACCGAGTGTGGTATTAACATCTACGAATGATACTCGTATTTTTGCTGACGATGTTATGCCAAAAGCCCATTTATCAACTTTATAACCAAAAGCAGGACCCAATATTTCAATATCTCCACGAAAATTAAGTGGTTCGCTACCTGCAAAAAGCATTTCTTCAAAATTATCATTACCGCCCACCAAGTCGCCAAACGTCATTTTGTTATTGGCCACGTTAGCACTAAAGTTAAAAACGTTTACTTCGTATTTACTTTCCATGTTAACAAGTTCGGCAGGGTTTAGTTTTGCATTTAAAAGCCCCACTCTTCGTGAGGTGCTAATACCCGAAAAATGCTCTTGAGCAAAAGTAGCTGTACTCAGAATAGAAAATGCTAATAGTACTATTTTTCTCATACTTCTATTTGTAAATAATTATTGAATATTGGTAATAGGGATTAGTGTAAATGTAATAAAAATTAATAATTGTACTAACAAAATTACTAATTGTAACTATAATACTGCTGCAAATTTAGATTATAGCTGATGATACTGAAATACCTATTATTGTGTATTTATATACTATTCCATATAACATCGTCGGGTAGGGGTGCGCTAATGGTAAGCTCTTTTTTAGTAACGGGGTGTATAAAGGTTAATTTACGCGCATGTAAATGAATACCGCCATCGGGGTTGCTTCTGTCAAAACCATATTTTAAATCGCCCTTAATAGGAGAGCCTATAGCCGATAATTGTGCCCTAATTTGATGATGCCTGCCCGTATGCAGGTTAACAGATAGTATGGTGTAATTATTAAGTTCTTTTAGCGTAGTATAATCGAGACTCGCTTTTTTACTGTTAGGTACTTCTTTTGCATGTGCTTTTGAAGTATTGTTTTTAGGGTTGCGTACTAAATAATGCAAAAGTACATCATTATCCTTAGCGGGTTTGTTTTTAACGGCTGCCCAGTATGTTTTTTGCGTTTCTCTGTTTTTAAAAAGATCATTAAGCCGAGTAAGTGCCTTAGATGTGCGAGCAAAAACTACAATACCAGTAGTGGGTCTGTCCAGCCTATGTACCACCCCCAAATAAACAGCTCCAGGCTTATTGTATTTCTCCTTAATATACTCTTTAATTACATCGCTAAGTGGTTTGTCGCCTGTTTTATCGCCCTGTACAATATCGCCTACACGTTTGTTTACAGCAATAATATGGTTATCCTCGTAAAGTACCTGTAGGTTATTTTTATTCGATACAACTTTCATAGATATTCTTACTCCAAAAATCTATTAATATTGTTCGGCTTCGTTCGGGAAATCTTCCGATTTAACGTCGGTAACATATTGTGATATCGCTGTAGTCATACCCTCAAACAAATTCATGTATCGACGTAAAAAACGAGGGTTAAATTCGTTATTCATGCCTAGCATATCGTGTATTACAAGTACCTGGCCATCTACGCCGCTACCAGCACCAATACCAATAACAGGAATAGAAATACTCTCTGATACTCTTTTTGCCAATGCTGCAGGGATTTTCTCTAATACTATCGCAAAACAGCCGATTCTTTCTAACATCTTAGCGTCGTCAATCAGTTTTTGAGCTTCAGCTTCTTCTTTGGCTCTTACTGTATAAGTACCAAATTTATAAATGGATTGTGGCGTTAACCCCAAATGCCCCATAACAGGTATACCTGCATTAAGTATTTTTTTAATAGAGTCTTTTATTTCGCTACCACCCTCCATTTTAACAGCGTGTCCGCCACTCTCCTTCATTATACGTATAGAAGAGCGTAGTGCCTCTTTAGGGTCCGATTGGTAACTACCAAAAGGAAGGTCTACTACTACCAATGCACGCAATGTAGCTCGTACTACAGATGATGCGTGATATATCATTTGGTCGAGTGTAATAGGTAACGTAGTTTCGTGTCCTGCCATTACGTTAGAGGCAGAATCGCCTACTAATATTACATCAACTCCAGCAGTATCTACTATTTTTGCCATAGTATAATCGTATGCGGTAAGCATCGATATTTTTTCGGCGTTCAGTTTCATTTCCGTTAACGACCTTGTAGTAACTCTTTTGTAATCCTTTTTAGCAGTAGACATGACTATTATTTTAGAGCTGTAAAAGTACTAAATTGTAAGAATATTAAATGGCGTACACTTATATTATTAACCCCTTGTGTAACACCTGTAGGTTTACAGCTACTAATAGCATGATATTAAAACCCTTAAGAGTAATGAAAAAGATAGCATTAGTATTTATTTGCTGTATTACATTGGTATTAAACGCCCAAGAAGATAAGGCTATAGAAAGAGATATAAAAGCGACTATTACTACTTTTTTTGAAGGTTTGCATACTGCTGATACGTTAAAAATACAATTGGTTTGTAGTGACGATATTATAATCCAGTCTGTAATTAAACCGCAGGGAGAAAATCAGTTTAAACGAATTGTTACATCTAAAGAAATGTTTTACGAATTGATAAACGCGATACCCAAAGATGCTGAGATTGAAGAACGCCTATTGGACTACAAGATACAGGTAGATGGAGGTATGGCACATGTATGGACTCCGTATGAATTTTATATGCGAAACGAACTTGTACATACAGGTGTAAACTCATTCCAGTTATTTAAAAGCAATAAGGGCTGGAAAATAATTTATTTACTGGATACTCGGCATAAAATAGAGTTGCAGTAATCTAAGTTTTTAACAGTCAGCTATATTAACAGCTACGGCAAGCCCACCTTCGGATGTTTCTTTGTACTTGTTGTTCATATCTCTAGCCGTTTCCCACATTGTATTTATAACCTTATCTAAAGGTACTTTTACATTTTTAGGATCGGTTTCCAAAGCCAATTCGGCAGCGTTAATTGCCTTAATAGCCCCCATTGTGTTACGCTCTATACAAGGTATTTGTACTAGCCCTGCAATTGGGTCGCAAGTAAGCCCTAAATGATGCTCCATTGCAATTTCGGCTGCTATTAGTGCCTGTTCTGGTGTACCACCCATAACCTCGCAAAGTGCTGCTGCTGCCATAGCTGAAGAAACGCCGATTTCTGCTTGGCATCCGCCCATAGCTGCCGATATGGTTGCACCTTTTTTAAAGATGCTGCCTATTACACCTGCAACCATTAAAAATTGTTTAATATGTTTTTCGTCGGCTTCATGGTTTTCTATAACCATATAGTACATTAATACAGCAGGTATAACACCTGCACTACCATTAGTAGGTGCAGTAACTACGCGCCCTAAAGCGGCATTAACCTCGTTTACCGAAAGGGCAAAACACGATACCCATTTTAGTATTTGCCTAAACTTTACCTCAGTTTTGCGTATTACCTGTAGCCATTCTTGTGGCGAGTTGTAAGGTAAATCGCCAATCATTTTTTGGTGCATATCATAAGCACGTCTGCGTACATTTAATCCTCCAGGAAGTATCCCTTCGGTATGGCAACCTGTATACATACATTCCAACATGGTATTCCATACCCGTAGTAACTCGTTGTGTATTTCATCTTCACTTCGAAGCGATTTCTCGTTTTCGTAAACAACTTCCGATATGTTTTTATCTAACGATTTGGTGTACTCTAATAATTCGGCTGCTTTATCTAAAGGGTAGGGGAACGACTCTTTTAAAATTTCATTCTCTTTAGCATTAGTGCGCTCTTCCTTAACTACAAAACCACCACCTATGGAGTAGAATGTGGATGCATATGCAGTACTATCGGTATAGACTGTAAATGTAAACCCGTTAGCATGAAAAGGAAGAAAATCTTTATTGAAAATAATATCATTTTCTGGGCAAAAATCAATCTCTTTTTCGTTACCGAGTATTAACTTTTTAGTGTTAGTAATTGTTGCAATAGTGGCTTCTATGTTTTCTACAGGTACATATTCAGGGTCGGCACCACATAAACCTAACATTACAGCCAAGTCGGTGGCATGTCCCTTGCCTGTAAGCGATAGCGAACCATATAAATCTACTTTTATGCGATTAACGTCATTAAAAATGTCTTTTTCACGAAGCTCGTTTAGCAAACGTTCAGCACCGCGCCAAGGACCTAAAGTATGCGAACTAGAGGGACCCACACCAATTTTAAGCATATCGAAAACAGAGATACATTCGTTCATAACAATACTACCTATTTTTACAAAATTACTTTAAATACAGTTTGCAAATGTAAAGAAATTGCTATTACTATAACGTTTTAGTTGGGAATTTGTTTATACGTATATATTTGTAAAAAGGAAAGCCTCCCGAAAAGGAGGCTCAATATATTTACTAAAACAAAGTTATTAGTTAACTATGATTTTTTGGGTAGCGGTATGCTCACCCGATGTCATTCTTAAAATATAAAAACCTTGCGCTAAATTTTCTAACGTGTAGGTGTCGTTTGCAGCTTCGGGCTTTTGTATGTACTGTATTAACTGACCGTTTAGGTTAATAAGCTGTATCTCTTCAAGCTCTGTTTCGCTGTAAATGGTAATTTCCTGATTGCTTGTTGGGTTGGGGTATACTGATAGTTGTGCGCTAAAGAAATCAGCTGTAGTTGCAGTTGTCCATCTATCTTGTGCTACAGGACCACCCCAAATTTGTGTAGCAAGGTATGGGTTATCTATAAATGGGTTACGGTTACCTTGCCCATACGTATTACTAGCGTTTCCTAAATAAGTGTTTCTGGTATCTTCGTATTCTGTTACAGGGTCTTCTGCATTCCATTGTAATAATAAAAGAGGCATATTAGGGTCACTAGCTATAGTTCCGCCCATAACTGCACTAGTGGGTAGGCATTGGGTATCGTAACGTAAGTACATGTACATTAATATTCTGGCTACATCGCCTTTCCATTCGTCACCAGGGTACCAGCCACTACCTGAATCGCCTGAGTTACCCGAGCCTGATGTAAATAGCTTGTTGCTTCGTTGTCCGTTACGGTCAACATCACAGGCACGTAAATGGTGTGCATCTGCACCAGCACCTACCTGACCTAAATCGGGGTTTCCTAACGATTGTGGAAAAACATGCTCTCTATTCCACTCACAACTTGGGCTTCCGCCGTTGCTATCTCTATCTCGTCTTCTGTGTTGGCTGTCTGTAGATGGCGACGAAGGGCATACATTATCGGTATAGCCATATAATAGTAACACATAATTTGCAAAATCAGGATCACGGTCTACAATCTTTAACGCATTCCATACTTCTGGCGTATACGATAGTTCGTTTACGTGTGTGGTGGTTATTTTATTGGCGAGTGCACTTCTTAATGCGGTACCTGTTTGTTCGAAATTGAAACCGTCGTAGTACGGTGATGCAGGACTACCATCTTGTGCAAAAGCAGCTACAGATAGTATTGCTAATGCAATAGTATAAAGTTTATTCATTTAAAAAAAATTGGGTAGCAAACGTAGTGTATTATTACAAAGTGCTAGCGTTTTTAACATTATAAATATAGTGCTATTATTTTTTACGTTCGAGTAATGCCATATAGAAGCCATCAAAACCTGACTCTGAGGCTAGTATTTTATGGTCTTTGTTTAGTGCAAACTGCTTTCCTGTTTCGGTATTTAAAAAGCGTTCTATCTGTTCCTGATTTTCCGATGGCAATACCGAACATGTTGCATACACCAATTTACCCCCTGGTTTTACAATTTTAGAATAACTATCTAAAACTTCAGCCTGTGTTTTCCTGATGTTGTCTATAAATTCAGGTTGTAGTTTCCACTTACTATCGGGGTTACGCTTTAAAACGCCAAGCCCGCTACAAGGTGCATCAATTAACACTCTATCCGCCTTTTCGTGAAGCCTTTTAATTACTTTAGAACTATCGATAATACGGTATTCAATATTAAAAGCACTATTCCGTTTAGCACGAATTTTTAATTGCTTTAGCTTACTTTCGTACAAGTCCATAGCAATAAGTTGCCCTTTATTTTCCATTAACGATGCCATGTGGAGTGTTTTACCACCAGCACCTGCGCAAGTATCTACCACGCGCATGCCTGGAGCTACATCCAGAAAACGAGCTACTAATTGCGACGATGCATCTTGTACTTCAAATAACCCTTCTTTAAAAGCGTCAGTCATAAATACATTAGAGCGTTCTTTTAATACCAGCGCGTCGGGATATTCGTTAGGCATTTCGGTAGCAACACCCAAATCCATAAGTATAGCACGCAGCTTTTCTCGTGTTGTTTTTAAGGTATTTACCCTAAGTATTACTTTAGCCTGCTCATTTTGCGATGCAAGTTCTTTTTCCCATTTTTCTTTGCCAAGTTCTTTTAAACCAAGCTCATCCATCCAATCGGGTATCGACTCTCTGTATTTTCTAATTCTGGACAGTTCGTCAAAACGACCTTTAATACGGCGTACGGGTGTTTCTTCAAAATATTTCCAGTCGGGTAGGTTATACCCACGCAGTACAGCCCATACCGCAAAAATGCGCCATAGGTTATCACGGTTATACGGTTCTTTAACTTCGGCTATCTCAGCATAAAGGCGTTTCCAGCGTACAATTTCATAAATTGTTTCCGCTACAAACTTTCTGTCGGCACTTCCCCAGCGTTTGTCTTTTTTTAGTGCACGCGCTACCACTTTATCGGCATACTCACCATCGTTAAATATAAAACCTAACGAATCGATAACCGTAAATACTAAATTTCTGTGTAATCTCATTATAAAAAATTGAGGTGCAAAGGTATTGAATTTTATGCAGATAAAACACGGTACTACCCATTGCCGTAACGCCTTAAAAATGCCGATGGTGTTTCGTTAGCTTTCTTTTTAAATAAGCGAGAAAAATAGGCGTAATCTTCATAGCCTAAGGCATATGCAATTTCGTTAAAGTTTTTTTGCTGCAGTACTAATTCCTTTTTGGCCTCTAATAAAACGCGCTCTAATATTACATCGGTTACGGTTTTGCCAATTACAGCTTGTGCAATACGATTTAAATGTTTTGGACTTATATTGAGCATTTGGGCGTAGGCAGAAGGCGATTTTTCCGTTTTGTAATGTTCTTCTACCAGTTGCTCCAATTGCCTGAACTTAACGTAATAGGTGTTTTTATTTTTACCGTCTACAGGGTTTAATTTCAGATAGATGCGTGTACTTTCAATATACACCAAATTGATAAGGCTTATTATTTTCTGTTTTTTTAACGATTCGTCAATTTCATTCTCTTCATAAATCTGAATAAATAATTTTTCAATGGTTACTAGCTCATTGCCCGTAATATACAAACAGGGTAAATTGTGCATGCTGTAAAAAAATGGAAACTGATTTATAGTGTTTTGCGTGTATTGTAAATCGTAAAAGCTTTGTGTGTGTAAAAAAACGTAGCCTGCTACATCGTCGGATAGCTCCCAATGGTGTGTTTGCCCAGGGTTTAAAAAAAATAAACTCCCTGGTGTAACATTGTAAGTACTAAAATCTACCTCGTGTATACCGCTACCGTGTGTAAATAGTATGGCAACATAAAAATTGTGGGAGTGGGGCAGGTAAATATCTTTATGGCTGGTAACAAGGTGGTCTTGCATGGTATTGGTGTAAAAGCCTGCTAAGTTACTTTGTCGTATAAATTGCCCTATATTAAGTACTGCTACTTTTTTCATTACTTTGGTTTATGTCCTAAAAGTACAAATTTATGCGCATATAAGTCATTGCCTCGCAGTTACTGTGCTACGTACCTTTGTAGAAAATTTTAGGTATGTCACAATTTATAGATATTATAAGCGAGAAATGCCCCGTATGTGGTAAGGGGCATGTGTTTGAGAAGAAAGGGAATCCGCTATTATTTAGAATGCCAAAAATGCGAAAAGAATGTAAGGTATGCGCTCATAAATTTGAAAAAGAACCAGGTTTTTTTTATGGTGCTATGTACGTAAGTTATGGTATTACTATACTAGAAATGGCTCCTATATTTTTACTATCACGCTTATTTGTAGATAGCTACGAAGCAACTATAGCTATAATTGCAATAGCAGCATTTTTGTTGAGTACATTTAATTTTAGATTATCTCGGATGATATGGATATATATGTTTGATGGTAATAAACGGCAAGTTCATAATTAATTGTAAAGATTTTTTATATCAGTTCCCCAAATTTTAAAATCTGATTCGTTGTAGGAGTATACTACAATGGGTCGGGTTTTTACTTTTATATATCCTATATTAGTGCTCGAAAAAAGCACAATTATGGCAAAATATATAGTATTACTATTGATATCAATTTTTGTTTCGTGTAAGCAGGAACAAAAAGTACCGCAACCATCTTTTAAAACTGTAAGTGTTGATACCTTATTGCACGATAAAATTAGTATTCGCGCCCTTACTGTGGCTGATAATACAGTATGGTATTCGGGCAGTGGGGGTAAATATGGTTTTGTAACCCTTAACAGTAAAGAAAATTATAGCAATACAATAGTTAACGATACTTTACCAACCGAGTTTAGAGCTATTGCCCATACAACTAGCAGTGTATTTATACTAAACGTAGGTACACCTGCCAGTTTATACAAAATTGATAAGAAAAGTAAAACAATAAAACAGGTATATACCGAAACAGGAGAAAAGGTGTTTTACGATAGTATGGAGTTTTATAACGATATGGATGGTATTGCTATGGGCGACCCAACTTCTGATTGTTTATCGGTTATTATTACGAATGATGGAGGCGAAACATGGACAAAAATTTCTTGCGATGTTTTGCCAAAAACTGCCGATGGTGAAGCTGCTTTTGCTGCTAGCGATACTAATGTAATTGTAAAAGAAGGGAATATTTGGATAGTATCTGGCGGTAAAAAATCGAGAGTTTTTCATTCTACCGATAAAGGAAAAACTTGGGAAGTGTATAATACGCCAATAGAGCAGGGTAGTGCAATGGCAGGTATTTTTTCGGCTGATTTTTACGATGATACAATTGGTTTCGCCGTAGGTGGTAATTACGAAAAACAGGATAAAAACTTGGGCAATAAAATACTAACCACAGATGGTGGTAAAAGCTGGCAATTGGTAGGAGAGGGTGTAGGTTTTGGCTATGCCTCTTGTGTACAATTTGTACCCAATAGCGAGGGTAACGAGTTGGTAACTGCAGGACCTTCGGGAGTTTATTATTCGTACGATAGAGGGAATACTTGGAAAAAAATACACGATGACACTTTATTGCACACATTGCGTTTTGTAGATAATACTACCATTATAGCTGCTGGGCAAAACAAAATAATACGTTTGCAATTAGAGTAATATGGTAATAATAGTATTAACTTAGTATTATTTATTTATAATAACACATACAATTTGAAAAACCTTATTGATAATATTAAATTCTGGATACGTAAAAAATATACCAAAATAGTAAACAGTATTGCTTTTTACCCTGCTTTTATAGCGTTTACTTTTTTAATTGTATCGTTGTTACTAATACGGTTTGATTTTTCTGAAACAGGAGCAGCATTAAAAGACGAATTTTCTTGGCTCACAATAAAAGATGCCGCCACAGCACGTAATATTATTGCTGTAATAGCAGGAGGAATACTCTCGTTAACCGTTTTTAGTTTTTCCATGGTAATGATAGTGCTTAATCAGGCAGCATCGCAAATGTCAAATAGAGTCCTCAATAAACTCATCGGGAATCGTTTTCAACAAGTTGTACTTGGCAATTATATTGGTACTATAATGTTTGCATTATTCTTACTCAGTACCATTCGCGATATTGATTCGGGCATACAAATACCATCAATAAGTACTTATACACTTATATTAACTGCTATTATAGATATATTCCTGTTCATTTACTTTTTACACTATATAACCCAATCCGTAAAATACGAGGTTATTATTCAGCGTATTTATAAAGTTACTAATAGTGCTATGCGCGAGATGTGCCAAGAAGAGTTAAAATTAGATACTAAACCCAAAGAAAATTTTAATTACGAAATCCTTACACCAAAAGCTAGCGTTTATGAAGGGATAGATGTAAAGGAGCTACTAAAACTATGTTGCGAAGAAAATTGTGTTGTGCAACTTCAGTATGGTCCAGGTACATTTTTGTTGAAAGATGTACTCATAATTCGGGTCAATAAACAGTTAAGTGAAGAAACGATAAAAAAGATACAACATGCGTTATTACTAAATACTGACGAAACCATAACAAATAATTTTTTATACGGATTTAGGCAGCTTACCGAAGTTGCCATAAAAGCATTAAGCCCTGGTATAAACGACCCTGGAACAGCATCGTTAGCACTACGGGTACTTTTTCAGTTGTATGCGTATCGTGTTTGCCATTATCCTGATGATGTTATTGAAGACGAGGATAAAAAGCCAAGAATATATATAGAAAATCTTGATTTTGAAACTATCTTTAAAGCAAGTTTACTGCCTATTTGGGATTACGGTAAAAACGACAGGATAATACAACACGAAATTAAAAGCTTAATTGATAATTTTCTATCATTACATCCAAATGAAGTTATGCAGCATTTTATGAAAAGTGTTGATGAAGAAATTGAAAATATAAACAAAAAAAATTAACCAATATCCAAATCAAAGGCTTTACGTAATAACTCTATAGCAGGGTTTATGGCTTTTAAGCGTTCGTATTTTTCCTGAGGGGTAAATGCATGTTTTTTGCTAATTTTTTCGTTTACGTGTGTTTCTATAACAATGTCGTGGTTGTGCAGTTTACCGCGTAAGTAACCCAATAAATCTAGTTTGTTATTATCAAAATCTACCTTAGAGCCTTCGTTGGGCAACTCCAATTGTATGGTAAAACCATCTTTAGCCAAAACAGGGTCGTTAATTTGCATATAGGTAGCCATAATTTTTTTACCACTATCGCTAAGGCGTTGTGCAAATTTATTCCACATTAAAAGCATATCCGTTTCTGTAAAAGCCTCTGTAGGTAGGTCGTCCTTATTGTTACTTATAGCTTTTTGGCTTTCTGCTAACTCACGCTTCTTTTTAATGCTAGATAGCGAAAACGCAGAAACTTTTGGCTTATTATCGCTTTCTGTTTTAGGGAGTTCACTAGGCTTTTGTACTACTTTGGGTTCCTCAATTTTTTGTTGTGGTGCGGTATTATCAGGCTCAGCAGTACGAGGCTTAGTTGTAGCATTTGTTGGTTGACTGATAACAGTACCAGCAGTTGCAGCATTTTTAAAATAATCGGGAGGAATTATAAATGATTCAGCTTTTTTTTTTCTCCATCAAAAGTGATAGAGGCGAGCTGCATGAGGCAAAGTTCAACGAGTAATCGCTGATTTTGGCTATTTTTATATTTCAAATCGCAATCGTTAGCAATGGTAATACCTTCTAACAAAAATTCCTGACTTGCGTTTTGTGCTTGTGAACCATATAGCTGCTGTGCTACTTCGCCAACCTCTAGTAAAACGAGTGTTGCAGGATTTTTACAAACTAACAAATCACGGAAGTGGGAGGCAAGCCCTGCTATAAAATGATGTGCATCAAAACCTTTTGCCAGTATATCATTAAATGATAATAATAACTCAGGGATGTTATTTTGTAGTAGTAAATCGGTTACTTTAATATAGTATTCGTAATCTAATACATTAAGGTTCTCAGTAACCGCTTGGCGCGTTAAGTTGGTACCGCAATAGCTAACTACTCTATCAAATATAGATAGCGCATCGCGCATGGCACCATCTGCTTTTTGCGCTATAATATGCAAAGCATCGTCCTCAAACGTAATACCTTGGCTTTTGGCTACTTCTGCCAAATGCTCTTTAGCATCTTTTACGGTTATTCGCTTAAAATCGAATATTTGGCAGCGCGATAATATGGTGGGGATTATTTTATGCTTCTCTGTGGTAGCCAGTATAAATATAGCATGCTTTGGTGGCTCTTCTAATGTTTTTAAAAAAGCATTAAAGGCGGCTTGCGAGAGCATGTGCACTTCATCTATAATATATACTTTATACTTACCTGTTTGGGGTGGTATGCGTACTTGATCGATAAGATTACGAATATCGTCTACCGAGTTGTTGGATGCTGCATCTAGCTCAAACACATTAAACGTAAAATCTTCGTTAGGGTCGTCGTACCCCTCTTGGTTTATTTTACGTGCTAAAATACGTGCACAAGTAGTTTTACCTACGCCACGAGGTCCTGTAAAGAGTAGGGCTTGTGCTAAATGATTGTTTTCTATAGCGTTTAACAAGGTATTGGTAATAGCTTGCTGCCCCACAACATCTTTAAAGGTTTGTGGGCGGTATTTACGAGCTGATACAATAAATTGTTCCATAGGGCTTAGTGAGTAACAAATATAATAATTGCGAGTGCAATGGCAATGTATTTGTATTTGTAAATGTGTAAAACTTATTAACGGTAATTGTGGTTGTTTAATAATCAGGCAACTACTTCGGCTATGTTTTCTTCGGTTAATAGTTTAAGGAGTGCTTTTTCATCTGCATCAAAATCGTCGTCGTTTTTCCTGTCGGGTTTATAATTCCAAATAGAACCTTTTTCGTACGATGCTATAACGGTAGGGTGTACGTAGTATTTTTTGCATACAGTACGGGTATTGCCTAATTTTTCTGCAACGCTATCTAAAACCTTTACTACTTTCTTTTTGCATTCGGTATCATTACAATACTCACCAATATCTAAAAAAGAACATAGGGCGTTAATACTACCTGCCCAAGCCCTAAAATCTTTAGCGGTAAAATCTTCGCCTGTAATCTCTTTAATGTAGTTGTTTACATCGGTAGAGCCGATACTCTGGTGTTTATTGTTATCATCGTAGTATTGAAAGAGTTCGTAACCTGGCACATCTTTACAACGTTTTACCAAGTTGGCAAGTCTACGGCTCTGTAGTTTTATTTTGTGTTTAACGCCTTTTTTGCCTTTAAATTCAAATTTTACGGTATTGCCTTTAAATTTTACGTGTTTATCTCTAAGTGTGGTAAGCCCAAACGAACCGTATAGTTTTTTATACGCCTCGTTGCCAATACGTATGTTAGTGAGTTCCATTAGTTTTACCACAAGTGCTACTACTTTTTCGTAAGGTAATCCTTGTCGCCTAAGGTCTTTTTCTACTTGTGCCCTAATATCGGGTAGGGCAAGCGCAAAACGCCTAAGACGATAAAATTTGGATTGATTTCGGATTTTAGTCCATTCAGGGTGGTAGCGGTATTGTTTACGCCCTTTGGCATCAATACCCGTAACTTGCAAATGCCCGTTAGAGTACGGTGATATCCAAACGTCCTCCCATGCTGGCGGTATTACGAGTTTTTCTATCCGTTTGCGTATTTTTTTATCTTTAACCGTATTCCCCTCGTGGTCTTTATAGGTAAAACCTTTGCCTTTTCGTTGCCTAGTATAGCCCTCGTCAGATTGTAGGGCATAACGCAAACCAGCAACTTTGGCAGTAATTTCAGGGTCGTTGCCTATTTTTTCGAGCTTTTTTTGTAATCCACTCATTTGTGGTAATATATTATTTTATCGGTTAGCTAAAGTCATATTATGCAACATTGTAGCAGCACTGTTCTCGGTATAGGCACCATGGCTTGCAACAAATACGCCTTTTTCGCCCTCTTCCGACTGTATTCCATACACTGTAGCCTCATCAGCAGGGTCGGTTTCACCCTCATAACGGTATACTTCTTCTATTGTAAACTGTTCGCAGTTTTTAGCAACATGGTCTTCTCGTAAATTAAAATCAGTAGTATATCCTTTTTTAGTCAATTCGGCTAACGCTTTAGATACTGTTGCGTAATGATACATCCGTTTGTCCATAATAGTGCTTTTTAATTATATTGATTTTATACGAATAAAATTACGCTTTTAACATTTTGCCTGCTGCCAACGAAATGTTAAACATACCAGTAGTTGTAAAGTAGAAAGTTATAAGGTCTCAAAGTTTTCAATAACGATTTATAGCCTCAATACTTAGCTCTTGCTTACATTTACTAATTGCTTTTGAGTTTACAAACTTCCAGACTAAAAGCATATCTTTGCTACCGCAGGTCGCCTTATCGCTCCGTTTACGGAGAGGAAAGTCCGGACACCATAGGGCAGCATAGCGGGTAACGCCCGTCACCATGTTTTGGCGTGGGAGGACAAGTGCAGCAGAAAGGATGTACAGGTAATGCTGTAGTGAAATCAGGTAAACTCTATGCGGTGCAATGCCATGTACACCAGCAATTAAGGGCTGCTCGCCCAATGCTGGGGGGTAGGCAGATAGAGCATAATAGTAATGTTATGCCCAGATAAATGATAAGGGTTTCTTTTCTTAGAAATACAGAATCCGGCTTACAGACCTGCTTTTTACATATTTAATAATTTGGGTAAATAATCTAAAGCTACTGGATCTCGATCTTTAAAATATTTTTCTGCATTTTTTGGAATCCAATGGTCATCAATAAACTGAATAAATATAGGCAGAAGACCATTTTTATATTGTCTTGCTTGCACTTCTGATCCATCTTGAAATTCATGATTGTACATTTTAAAATCATTTGCAAATTCAGGGTAGTTTTTCTTCAAATATTTTGAAAAAAGCAAACCTACGCTTACATCTGGTCTTATTTCTTTTCCTGTAAATGCTTTGTTAGGTATTTTGTATCCAATATTTTCGAATCTACCATATAGTCTAATAAATAATTCGCTAATTACTGAAAAGTATCCTTTATCTGTTCTATCCCAATTGTCATTAAACCTAACAACAAAATTTGCTGTCTCTAATCGGTTTATACCATAGCTTCCTGTTTTCCTTATTGAGGGAATAACTTCCTTAGTTATCCATTTTCTAAATTTTTTAGCAGATGGTTTACTACTTCTAAATATAAGTGCATACAAACCACTTTCAGAAATTATTGTCTTATTAGGATTACCAGAAGTACCATCGGTTATAACGATAGTATTTTTCTCATCATCATCAAGCCTTGAAACAGCATCACTTGTATTTTTTATGTCTAGTAGCTTGCATACTTCGCTTGCAACAAACCAAGCTTCCCCTTCTATTTCAATAGTTGTAAGGTTATCAAAATGATCTTCATCTTCATATTTAAAGATTTGTAATTGCATATGAATTTAAATTTTTAGTTAAGATTTTAGTATAAACGTAAATATATAAATTTATATGTTTGTATATAATTAAAAAGGTTCAATAATTTATTTAAAGAACTTATTATTTTATATCAGAATCTTCATTTATTTTATCACTTTCATCTTTATCAAACTCAAAAAACGAAAAAATAGAACCTCCATATTTTTTACTAAACGACCAGTTGGTAACGTGCTCTAGTGTGGTATGTTTGGAATGTTCTATAATAAGCATACCTTCTTCGCTTAGCAAATTATTATCAAAAATTAGTTGTGCTATTTTTTCAAATTCTTGTTGGGTAAAGTTATACGGTGGGTCGGCAACAATAATATCGTAGCGTAGCGTAGCGCGCTCTAAAAACTTATATACATCACTTTTTATAGCCGAGATATTAAAATCAAATTCATTAGCAGTTTGCTTAATGTATTTTACACACCCAAAATCAGCATCTACAGCCGTAATATTCTCAGCCCCACGCGAGGCAAACTCGTAACTAAGGTTACCCGTACCCGAAAATAAATCGAGTACTTTTAGCCCCTCAAAATCATAATAATTATTAAGGATATTAAACAACGCCTCTTTACTCATATCGGTAGTAGGGCGTACAGGTAGGTTTTTAGGTGGGTTTAATCGTCTGCCTTTGTATTTACCCGATATTATTCTCATGCGTTTAGTAGTATAAAATGTTGTGTTGCCTCGTTGCTGTTAATACTATATTTTTCCTGTAAAGCCTCCGTATCGTAAAACGAAATGTTTCTAATGTAGGTATAGGCCAATGTGTAGCAGGGGTTGGTTTGCGATATTTTACCCAGTAAAATTACCTTTACCGTTTCGGGGTTTAGTAATAATTGCTCCATAGTAAACAACACGTAATACAGGAAATCTTCGGGTGTGTTGTACTCAAATGAGTTGTATAACAATAACTTTTGGTTGTGCGCTATAACTATTTCAAAACGTGCATCTTGTATGTGTGCAAAAACTTGTTTCTCATCAATATTTTTAGAGGCATCTAATACCTTATCAACCAGTATGCTGTTAGTGTTTTTATAGTCGAAAGTGCCAAACCTGTCAATTAAATAATTGTTCACATTAACCATAGGTACGTAAACATTATTCATCTCGTAATTTGCTATGGCATCAAAAGCAAAAAAGTCAGTTTCAAATACTTTAGTGTTGTATTGTAGGTAACTCCCCAAATAATTTTCATCAAATAGTGCATTGGGCACAAACGTATTAAAATTATTGTCGTGCAATACTACTACATCATCGTATTCCATTTTTAATTCGGGGTGGGCTACAAACAACTTCCATAATTCATCTTCGATAGGTTCAAATTTAGAGAAGGTACTACTTTGTATCTCCGAAAGCGTATTGTTTAAAGTATCGATAGTACAGAACGACATTCCGTTACTACCGATTTGGAGTACGAGTTTTTTATAATTTTTTGTAGTAATAGCAGTATTCATTAACAAGGTAGGTTACGTACGCAAATTTACATCTTTTTTACTATAAGCCCAGTTACTCCTTAAAATCGTATTATCTTTGGTTTTTTAAACCCTACAATTTACGCTACTGCATGCAATCAGGCTTATTTTATAAAATACTTCGCGAAAATTTCCCGTTTGAACCTACGCTAAAACAGGACATTTTTCTGGAAAAAATAGCCACTTTTATTACGAATACCAATAACGATGAGCTTTTTGTACTAAAAGGCTATGCGGGTACAGGAAAAACAACCGTAATATCTACTATTGTAAACCACCTTCGCGAAGCCGATAAAAAATATGTTTTACTAGCCCCTACAGGTAGGGCAGCAAAAGTAATAGCCAACTATTCGCAAAAACCAGCTTTTACCATACACAAACGTATTTATTTTCCTAAAAAGGGTAGTGGAGGAGCTGTTGGTTTTACCATGCAGCCCAATAAGTTTAAAAACACTATTTTTTTAGTAGATGAAGCTTCGATGATATCCGATACTGCATCAGAATCGAAAATGTACGAAAATGGTTCGTTATTGGATGATTTGATGCAGTATGTATATGCTGGAGAAAATTGTAAGATGATATTAATTGGCGATACTGCGCAGTTACCCCCTGTAAACGCTGATATTAGCCCTGCATTGGATATTGATACTTTGGGAATGCATTACCTAAAAGACGTACAGCAAATAGAGCTGGACGAGGTAATGCGACAGGAAAATAACTCGGGCATACTGTACAATGCCACGGAGCTACGCGAAATATTAAAATCTGCCTTTATAGATACCTTTCAGTTTAAACTAAAAGGATTTAAAGATATTACCCGCCTAGTGGATGGTTATGATATAGAAGATGCCATAAACCAAGCCTACAGTAATTTTAGCATAGAAGATACGGCTTTTATAGTGCGCTCTAACAAGCGCGCCAACCAATACAACCAGCAAATACGCTACAAGATATTGGGCAGAGAAAGCGAACTATCGTCGGGTGATTTTTTGATGGTGGTAAAAAATAATTATTTTTGGCTTAACGAAAAGTCCGAAGCTGGGTTTATAGCCAATGGCGATATTATAGAAGTGCTCGAAATTTTCAGGATTGAAGAGTTTTATGGTTTTAAATTTGCGAAAGTAAAAGTACGAATGGTTGATTACCCGAACCAGATCCCTTTTGAAACTGTTTTGCTACTTGATACCATAAGTAGCGAATCGGCATCGTTAACGTACGAAGAATCGAACCGATTGTATGAAGAAGTGCAAAAAGATTATGAGGATGAACCGAAATATAAAAAGTTTTTAAAAACTAAGAATAACCCGCACTTTAATGCCTTACAAGTAAAGTTTTCTTATGCCATGACGTGTCATAAATCGCAGGGTGGGCAATGGAATACCGTTTTTGTAGAACAACCCTACTTGCCCGATGGTATTAACCGCGATTATATTAGATGGTTGTACACCGCAGTAACACGAGCACAAAATAAGTTATACCTGATTGGTTTTAAAGATGAAAATTTTGAAGAATAGTTAACACAATACCATTTATGAAAATAATAGCCGTTATACCTGCCCGATATGCCAGTACGCGCTTTCCTGCTAAGCTAATGCAAGATTTGGCGGGTAAAACCGTAATCATGCGTACATACGAGGCTGCTGTAAAAACCAATTTATTCAATGACGTTTTTGTAGTAACTGATTCGGATATTATTTTTAAGGAAATAACTACCAATGGTGGTAAAGCTATAATGAGCATAAAAGAGCACGAAAGTGGTAGCGACCGTATTGCGGAAGCGGTAGAACACATGGACGTGGATATTGTGGTAAACGTACAAGGCGATGAACCTTTTATTAATAAAGAGCCTTTAGCGGAACTGCTTGAGGTGTTTAAAACGGATACAGCTCGCGAGATAGATTTAGCATCGTTAATGTTGCACATTACGGATAATGAGGCTATTGAAAATCCCAACAACGTAAAAGTAGTGATAGACCAAAAGCATTTTGCACTCTATTTTTCGCGTTCTGTAATACCATACCCCAGAGATACCAACGCAGGGGTACGCTACTTTAAACACATTGGTATTTATGCGTTTAGAAAGCACGCTCTACTGGATTTTTACAACTTACCCATGCAATCGCTCGAAGCTTCGGAAAAGCTAGAGCAATTACGTTATCTTGAATATGGTAAGAAAATAAAAATGGTAGAAACTGCACATATAGGTATTGGTATAGATACCCCCGAGGATTTGGAACAAGCTAGAAAATTTTGGGCTAAATAAATTGTTATTTTTGCTTTTTAAGCTACCAATCCAACCTTAGTTTGCTATACTTTGTGCCCATATCATAAAAATCACCGTATAATCGTGGGTGGTACATTGTTAATTTTGTATTTTTATTAAGGTAACTATTTTAATTTTTTAATGGTAAAAAGTTCATTATGATCTTCTACTTTAGGGTACATACGTACTGAGTAATCTTCATCAAAGCGAGTACTATATCGTAAATTACGTTCTTTATCCTTTTTATTTAAAGTCATGGTATTAAATAATATAAATCCATTTACGTGTAGTAAATAATTAATTCTGTTTATAAAAAAATCTTCAAATAAAAAGTTGGGCATTACTGTGTCTTGAAAGATATCTATAATTATTAAATCGTATTTTTTCTTTGTTTTCAATACAAATTCAAAAGCATCATCTATAATAATCTCTAGATTTGTAATTTCATTAATACCAAAGTACGTATTGGCTATTTCAATAACATCAGGATCTATTTCTACCCCTGTAATATTGCCTTCAAAATTAACTTCTTCTACTAGCGTTTTTAATACACTACCACCAGCAACCCCAAGAACAAGTACTTCATTAAAACCCCTTATTCTATCATAACCAATGTATTGTAAACCTTTGCGTAGTATGCGCTGCAAACTTCCGTAGGAGTAGTTGGTATTTTTAGAGTCAACCACCAATTGCCCATTATTCCAAGTCACCTCCAGGTTTTTACTAATATCTGATTTTTTTCGGTATATGTTTATCGGAATAAGGAAACTCAGCAGTCGCTTTAGCATTGGCAAATGTTTTTGTGTGGTAAATATATAGTATTTTTACCGCTCGCTTTTTATGCAATTATGAAAAAAATATATCAATTTATCTTCTTTACACTAATGGGTTGGCGCATAAAGGGTTTTATGCATCCCGATGTAAAAAAGTGCATTATAATAGTTGTATCCCATACAAGTTGGACAGATTTTATAGTTGGTGTATTTACAAGAGGCATAATAGGTTTAGAAATGAATTTTGTAGCCAAGAAAGAACTTTTTGTATTTCCGTTTGGTGTTTATTTTAAATGGATGGGAGGAACGCCACTAAACAGACAAAAAACAGAAAACAAAGTAGATGCTATTGCTGCCATTTTTGATGAAAAAGAAGTACTACGGCTTGCAATAGCACCAGAAGGGACCAGAAAAAAGGTAGTACAATGGAAAACAGGCTTTTATTATATTGCACTAAAGGCGAATGTACCAATTGTACCCGTAGCGTTTAACTATGCTAAAAAAGAAGTAAATATAGCAGCCCCATACTACCTTACTGGCAATAAAGGTATTGACTTTACTGCCCTAGAAGCCCATTATAAGGGTGTAAAAGGTTATATATCAGCCAACAGTTACGAACCTAAGTAAAGAACTTAAGAATAGTTTAACGCTAATAATTATGTTTTTACGAGAATAGTTGGTAATTTTAATGTATAAATAATAGTTGAAAACTGATTACATAAACTTAAAAATGATTTTGCTTGTGTTGACTAGCAAATAATTTGTGTTTGTTTTATTGGTTAATAAGCCCCGAAGTTGTCTTTAGCGAGATATTTCGGGGTTTTTTCATGATGAAATATAGTTTTTAAAAGTACCATCCTTATAAAAAATTACAATTCTCTCTATATCGGTATTATTATTACTAATGCCGTCCTTAACAAATGAGTCAGCTTCACTACTGTTGTTGTTTTTATTCCCTTCAACATCAAATAAACTTTCTGCATAAGGTTTATTACTAGTAATTGATGGAGTAGGGGTACTACTATTCTGAGATACTTCTTTTTTAGGAAAACTACCTTTGCCGTTTAACAGCCAATATAAATCTACCTCAGGAAAACAATCTACCAACTTTAAAACAAAATCCAAGCTAGGTTTGTTTCTGCCAGATAACAGATGCGATACGCCAGAGCGTTGCACCCCCAATTTATCTGCAAATACAGAGGCAGACATTGCGTAATATTCCAATATTAACTCAAGTCGTTTTATAAAATCATCAGTGTTTACCATTGTAACATCAATTTGTTTTTACAAATGTAAACAAAGTTAATTCATCTACCAAGAAAAGATAAAATAGCTGCAAAATATTTAAATAAAAACTTCTGATTATAGTATTTAACTATATGATTATTAAATATTTGAATTCAATTTTATTAATTAAGATTTGTTTGTTTAAAAGGTAATCAAAACATGTTTACTTGTGTAATCAAATTAGCTAAAAATGTTGTTTACAAATGTAAAATATATGTTGTTTACTTTTGTAAACTAATTGAGATTACTATGAATTTAGAAGCTTTACACAAAAAATATAAAGAGCAAACAATTACAGGGCGTTACATTACCAATAATCATATAGAGCCATTATTAAGTAACCTCAATTCGTATTTTACAATAGGTGTTTTGGGTAACTCTGTTTTAGGTAAACCTATACACACTATTATTGTAGGTAATGGGAAAACAAAAATCTTGATATGGTCGCAAATGCACGGTAACGAATCAACCTGTACCAAAGCATTGTTTGATATGCTTAATTGGCTAAAAACCGATACCACAGCTACCAATACTATTAAAAATAATTTTACTTTTTATATAATACCAATACTAAACCCTGATGGGGCAACACTATATACGCGCGAAAATGCTAATAAAGTAGATTTAAATCGTGATGCTACTAACCTCTCACAACCAGAGAGTAAACTGTTACGTGATGCTTTTACTGCATTTAAGCCCCATTATTGCTATAATATGCACGACCAACGTACTATTTTTGGTGTAGAAAATACAAATGGTACCCAACCAGCTACGGTTTCTTTTTTAGCACCTGCTTTTAATGCTGAAAGAGCCATAAATAGCCAACGCCAAATAGCAATGAACCTTATTGTAGCGATGAATGATGTGTTGCAAAAACATATACCTGAACAGGTAGGGCGTTATGACGATTCGTATAATGCAAATTGTGTTGGAGATTACTTTCAGACGTTAGGAATACCTACAGTATTATTTGAAGCAGGACACTATCAGAATGATTATCAGCGAGAAGAAACAAGGAGATTTATATTTTTCGCATTAATATCAGGAATTAATGCGATTAACGAAAACGTTATAGTTGTTAACAAAACTAAAAGTTATTTTGATATTCCTCAAAATAAACAGTTATTTTATGATTTCGTTTATAGAAATATCAATGTAGATTATGAAAGTAAAGAAAAAATCGCGATTTTTGCATCTCAATATAAAGAAGTGTTATTTGAGAATTCGATAATATTTCAGGCATTTATTAAAAAAATAGATAATCCAGAAATTGCAATAGGTCATACAGAATATGATGCGAAAAATGGGCTTTATGTAGGGGAAGATGGTAATAATTATCCCATTTTTGATACAAAAGCAAATTTTTTAATACAGCCTGATAGAAAATTCGTTAATGGCACTGAAATAATGTAATAATTTTCAATATAAACAGATAATAAACTAAATATAATTACACAAATAAAAAAACACATTTATGAGTAAATTCCGTTTAGATGAAGTTGATCATCAGATATTAGATATGCTGATTGACAATACTAGAGTTCCGTTTACCGATATTGCCAAAAGGTTATTAATATCAGCAGGAACGGTACACGTAAGGGTAAAAAAAATGGAAGATGCCGGTATTATTACAGGTTCATCGTTAACCCTTGATTATGAAAAATTAGGATACTCCTTCATAGCTTACGTAGGAGTATTTCTTCATAATACATCGCAAACTAAATTTGTATTAGAGCGTATAAACGAAATACCATTTGTTACTGTTGCTCACGTTACTACAGGCAAATTTAATGTATTTTGTAAAATACGTGCTAGAGATACAAAACATGCTAAAGAAGTAATTTTTATGATAGATGATATTGATGGTGTTTACAGAACAGAAACAATGATATCGTTAGAGGAAAGCATTAACGATAAAAAACGCTTAATGCATACTATATTTAAAGATTTATAGTGTACTGTAAATAAAAGTTTACTACCCCCTCATGCAAATAACATGGGGGTTTTTTATTAGTTTTAACAAAAAAGAAATCCGTTCTCTGTAGGAGAGCATTAATATTAGCTAAGAATAGCCCTCTATTTAAGATTATGAAAGTAAGTCAATTAAACAAAAGTGAATACAATCCTTATTTTGATACTTATTTACAGTATGTAGATGATACTTGGACGCTTACTGAAGGTTTAGAGGTTAGTGTACACGAGTTTATAAAGTTTGTGCAAGATATACCTATGGGAAAGCATGATTACCGCTATGCGGAAGGTAAGTGGACTATAAAAGACATTATACAGCACCTTATTGATGCCGAAAGGGTTTTTAGTTATCGGGCGTTGTGCGTTTCGCGTGGCGAAACTACTGAATTGCCAGGATATGATCAAGATGATTATGCTAATGCTGTGGATGCGAATAAGCGTACATTACAATCGTTATTAACCGAAATGTCGGCACTACGCCATGCTACACTACTATTGCTTAAATCGCTTACTGAAGATGCTTTGAGTACTAAAGGAATAGCTTCGGGGCATACAATATCCGCACGTGCTTTAGGGTTTATAATTATAGGGCACGAAAAACACCATATGAAAGTTTTTAAAGAATTATATTTATAAATTAAAAAGCCTCCCATTTGGGAGGCTTTTTATCTATTTCGTTAAAAACTATTCTTCTTCGCTGTCTTCATCATGATCATCTACTTCGTCTTCCTCTTCATTATCAATCTCTAAATCATTCAAGGCACTAATATCGTCTGTAGGTGTAACCTCTACATCATCGTCTTCCTCGTAATTTTCAATTCTATCAGCAAGTTTTGTACTTACTTTTACCAAGTACATGGTATCTTCCGTACGGACTTCTACTGCTTCAATCGATTCATTTTTAGCATTTTTAAATCGGATGATATCAGAATCATCGTAACCGTCGGGGAATTTTTCGACTAATAAGTTTAAAATTTCGTTAGTCAATTTGGCATAATCAACAATAACTCTTTTCATAGCAGTGTTATAAATCTAAAAGGTAAGCAAATATTAGTGGAGCAACTATAGTTGCATCCGATTCAATTATAAATTTAGGGGTATTAATATCCAGTTTTCCCCATGTTATTTTCTCGTTGGGTACAGCACCTGAATATGAGCCGTAACTTGTAGTAGAGTCGGATATTTGACAGAAATAGCTCCAAAAAGGAATATCCGTCATTTCCATATCCTGATATAACATTGGTACTACGCATATTGGGAAATCCCCTGCTATACCGCCACCTATCTGGAAAAAGCCAACGCCATTACTACTGTTCTTAGCATACCAATCGGCAAGGAATGCCATATACTCTATACCCGATTTCATGGTAGATGCTTTAAGTTCACCTTTAATTACGTAGGATGCAAATATGTTACCCATAGTGCTATCTTCCCACCCAGGTACAATTATAGGCAGGTTTTTTTCTGCGGCAGCATACATCCAACTATCTTTTAAGTCGATCTCGTAATACTCTTCCAAAACGCCCGATAGTAGCATTTTATACATAAATTCATGCGGAAAGTAACGTTCGCCATTTGTTTCGGCATCTTTCCATATTTTATGAATGTGGGTTTGTAGCCTACGGAATGCCTCATGCTCTGGTATACAGGTATCAGTAACACGGTTTAGGCCTCTTTCTAATAAATCCCACTCTTCTTGTGGTGTTAAATCCCTGTAATTGGGCACGCGCTCATAGTGCGAGTGTGCTACAAGGTTCATAATATCTTCCTCAAGATTAGCCCCTGTACACGAAATGATTTGTACTTTATCCTGACGAATCATTTCGGCAAAACTCTTTCCAAGCTCGGCAGTACTCATAGCACCTGCAAGGGTTACCATCATTTTTGCACCATTTTCAAGCTGTTTTTCGTAGCCTTTGGCAGCATCTACCAATGCAGCCGCATTAAAGTGCAGGTAGTGTTTTTCTATAAACTGACTAATAGGTCCTTTACTCATGTTGTTATTGTTTATCTTTTAGGCTACTTTTTGTTATATCCTAATATTGTTAATACTTCTTCTGCTCTTTGCTGTTCCGAGAATACTGATGTTACTACATTACCCTCTTCATCGTGCCCAATGAGTATATGTTTGGGTTGCGGAATAAGGCAATGGTGCAAGCCACCGTAACCGCCTATGGTTTCCTGATAGGCACCTGTATTAAAAAAGCCTATGTACAAAGGTTTTTCTTTTTTGTAGGTGGGCAGGTATATAGCATTCATATTCTGCTCGGAGTTATAATAATCATCACTATCACAGGTAAGCCCACCCAATAATACACGTTCGTATGTATCATTCCATCGGTTTATAGCCAACATTATAAAACGCTTGTTAATTGCCCAAGTATCGGGTAGGGTAGTTATAAAAGACGAATCAATCATATTCCACTTTTCCCTGTCGTTTTGCTGTTTTTGGTATAATACCTGATAAACAGCTCCGCCACTTTCGCCTACGGTAAACGAGCCAAACTCAGTATATATATTCGGTACATCAACATCTGCCTCTTCGCAAGCTATTTTTATCTGATTGATTATTTCGTCAATCATATATTGGTAATCGTATTCAAAAGCCAACGAGTTTTTTATGGGGAAACCACCCCCAATGTTAAGGCTATCTAGGCTAGGACATTCTTTTTTAAGGCTTATATATACTTTTAAACATTTTAATAACTCGTTCCAGTAGTAAGCTGTATCTCTAATACCTGTATTGATGAAAAAGTGAAGCATTTTAAGCTCTACATTATCATTTTCGTGTATTTGCTTTCTGTAAAAAGGTACAATATTGCGGTAGCCAATACCCAAACGCGAGGTGTAAAATTCAAATTTAGGTTCCTCTTCGGCAGCAATACGAATACCAATTTTAAATTTACCGTTTATTTCTTCTTGCAGTAAATCTAACTCTTCATAATTATCAATAATAGGAATGGTACGTTTGTGTCCGTTATTAATTAGCCGTGCAATATTGGTTACATATTGGTCACGCTTAAAACCGTTGCAAATAACGTAGGTTTTTTTATTAATTTTTCCCGATTCGAGTAGGTTTTCTACAATGTTAATATCGTACGCTGCCGAAGTTTCTATATGAATGTCATTTTTAAAAGCCTCATTCATAACGTATTCAAAATGAGAGCTTTTTGTGCAATAACAGTAGTAATACTTACCTTTGTAATCATTTTTTTTCATAGCTATCCTAAACCATTCTTTGGCTCTTTGGATGTTGCTAGAAATCTTGGGTAAATAAGTAAATTTTAAAGGTGTACCATATTCTGCCACAAGTTCCATTAAATCAATATCATGAAACTGTAGGTTATCTTTATCAAGTGTAAATTCTTCTTGAGGAAAATCGTAAGTCTGGTTTATTAAGTCAGAGTATTTTGTATTCATTTAGTATAAGTGTTTTTGATAGATTATAAAATTAGCATTCTATGTGATATAATCATTACCTCAAACCCTTAAATTTGCAACAAGTCGTAGTTTTTTATACTGATTACTAGTGTATAGTAGTTGTAATACAACCATAGTACTAAACAGCCATAACACAAGGTGTTTGCAATTGGTTAAAGCCTTGTATTTACTGGTAGTACAGTAGGTTAAAAAACTAATAATTATTTTTTTCATTGTGCCGCAAATGTAAAAAAATATAGTTCGTATTTTAAAAAAAATTCTTAAAAAAAATTGTTAGCCATTATAGTCCTCAAAAGCATTATAAATCAACTTATTTTCTACTGATTGATTTATTGCCGCATTACCAATACCGTTTAATAATACAAACTTAATAGCACCAAATTCATTTTTCTTATCATGTGCTAATATCTTAATTATTGCGGTTATATCAACATCAGTAAAGGTTACTTTTTCAAAAATACGTAATAAAACCTCTTTTATTCTAATATATTCTGCTTCATTAAGCATTTCTTTTGCCATAGATATGTGTGCTTCGAGTATCATGCCAATAGCTATAGCTTCGCCATGCAATAACTTTTCATGCTTATCGCTTTCTAAAAAATACGACTCTATAGCGTGCCCTAGGGTATGCCCGTAATTTAGTTTTTTTCTACTATTTTTTTCAGTAGGATCTTCGGTTACTATTTGGTTTTTTATAGTAACTGATTGTTTAATAGCTTTATCCAAATCCTCATTCAATAAGCTAGTTATAGCTACAACAGTATTCCAATATGCTGCATCTAAAATTAAACCATGTTTAAGCATTTCGGCAAAACCAGCACGAACCTCTCTGGCAGGGAGCGTGCATAAATAAGCGGTATCTATTAAAACACTTACAGGATTATTAATAACCCCAATCTGATTTTTTAGTGTACCTAAATCAACCCCTGTTTTACCTCCTACAGAGGCATCTACCATTGCCAGTAGCGAAGTGGGTACGTTTATAAAATCAATCCCTCTTTTAAATGTTGATGCTACAAAGCCACCCAAATCGGTAACCACGCCACCACCAACATTTATAATTAAACTTTTCCTGTCAGCTTCAAGCTCCGTAAGTGTTTCCCATACTTGTATACAAGTACTTATATTTTTATTCTCTTCACCCGGCTCAAGCTCAATAATTTCAATAGGTACAGTTGTTTCAAGCTGTTGTAAAAATAGTGGTAAACAGTAAGTACCAGTGTTAGAATCGACTATTACGAAGATTTTAGAGTACATTTTGGGTTGTACGCTATCGTAAAGCCATGCATAGCAATCGTTATTAAAATATACGGTATACCCTAATGCTTGTATACACTCCATTTTCAATAGTTTTAAATATTTAGCAAAATAAACTATTTTATATTATTAATTCTTGAACAGTATTTATATTTGCACAAATTTTTTATGGCAATGGATAAAATATTCGATAATACCAAAACAGCATTTGCTATTAAAAGCGATATTGAGTTGAAAAGAGCTTACTTACTCTTTAAAATGATAGCTTCACAATCGCTTGTTCGTATCGGTACAGCATTAACCAATTTTGCGCTAAAAGCACATCTGCCTATAGAGCGACTTATTAGAGCCACGGTATTTGACCATTTTTGTGGCGGAACTACAGAAAATGACTGTATACCTGTTATTGATAAGATGTATACCAAAAAAGTATCGTCTGTGCTTGATTACTCTGTTGAAGGTAAAGAAGCAGAAGCAGAATTTGATAAAACGTTTAAAAAAATACTCAAAACCATTGTTTTTGCTAAGGAGAAAGAAGCTATATCTTTTGCAGTATTTAAACCTACGGGATTTGGACGTTTTAAGCTTTATGAAAAACTAGGAGAAGGAAAAACACTTACTAAGGAAGAAAATGAGGAGTGGAGTAGGGTATTAGAGCGTTTTGAGAAAGTATGTACTGCTGCACGCGATAATAATGTAGCTTTACTTATTGATGCCGAAGAAAGTTGGATGCAGGATGCAGCCGATGAAATTGTAACCAACCTAATGCGAAAATACAATAAAGAAAAAGCAATTGTATTTAACACATTACAAATGTACCGTTGGGACAGGTTGGATTATTTAAAGGAAGTACACGAACTAGCAAAGAAAGAAGGATTTTATATTGGTATGAAGGTAGTACGTGGTGCTTATATGGAAAAAGAGAATGAGCGTGCTGATGAAAAGGGGTATGTTTCGCCAATATGTATCTCTAAAGAAGCTACCGATAAAAATTATGATGCTGCTATAGCTTATATGACAGAGCATATTGACCAAATGGCTATTTTTGCAGGAACACACAACGAGGAGAGTTCGTATAAATTAATGCAACTTGCAGCAGAAAAAAATATTAGTAAGGAAGACCAGCGCATGTGGTTTGGACAACTTTACGGTATGAGTGACAACATTAGCTTTAATCTTGCTGAAAATGGCTATAATGCAGCTAAATACTTGCCGTTTGGTCCTGTTAGAGATGTTATGCCGTACTTAATACGCCGTGCACAGGAAAATACATCAGTAGCGGGACAAACCAGCAGGGAGCTTAATTTAATAAGTGCTGAAAGAAAGAGAAGAAAAATATAATTTGAGTAACAGTCTGCAGATTGTTGTATGCAATAACTAACACAGTATAAATGAAGTTTAAATATCGCTTAGCATATTTTTTGTTTGGAGCATTAATTGGTATCATCTTTTTAATGTTCTTTTTAAACAATAAAAAAGCAGATTTTTGTTACTTACCCAATTGCCGCGTTTTAAAAAACATTCGTAGTAAAGCTATGGTTATATCTCCTACAGCACAACAAAAATTAGATGCCAAATGGGTAACTATGGAAGATGTTAAAACCTGTACCGAAGATGGCGATGTTGACTTTTCGCGCAGTAAGGAAAAGTACAAAGGAGGTACTACATATATAATAGAAGGTAAAAGCACTAAAGATGAGCTTATTGAGGTAGAAATGGTAAATTATGACAATAAAGTACTTTTAAAAGACATTAAAAAATTGGAAAATAATTAATGATATTGCTTGCAAATACAAATGTTAAACGTATATTTGCACTCGCTATAACAAACAGTTTTAAGCTTGTTAAACGTAGCATATAAGGGCGATTAGCTCAGTTGGTTCAGAGCATCTCGTTTACACCGAGAGGGTCGGGGGTTCGAATCCCTCATCGCCCACAAAAAACAAAAAAGCTTCAGTTTTTACTGAAGCTTTTTTTATTTATGCTATGTTTCGAATTAAAAGTTATATCCTAATTTAATACCGCCTCTAAACGCCCATTCGTCAGTATTTTTATTATCAATATCACCCTTACCTGCAATTTCTATTTTCCATTGTGCACCAATAAATGGGTCAACAACAAAATTTCCAAATTTAAACTTGTAACCTATTTCAGGGCTAAAAAACGAAAAATAGCTATATGTTCCATCAAATTCAGTACCCAAAATGGTTTCATTAAAATCTATAGAACCGTACGATAGGTAATTGGCAGTATAAAAACCTTTAAATTCTTTACCTTGTTTTCCATAATAGTTTCTGGTACCATATTCTATAACAAACCCAGTACCATCTACATCAAAATTGTTTACCTCGTAATTCATTGCTCCGTATGAAACATTTAATACTGTAGATTTTTTTTTCTGTGATTTAAAAAAGAATGAACTACCTTCTCTCTCATAGGAAAGACCTATTTGCCCAGGGCTGGAAGCCGTTAAGTTTGCAGATAGTACATTACCCGCTTTAAAATTAGTAGTTGATGTATCGTCCTGCGCAAATGCGATTGATGCAGTAATTATGGCTGCAATTGTAAAAATTTTCTTCATATTTAATGTGTTGTAAGATTGATAAATAATTAATTGACTTTTTACCAACAATAATGCCAAAAAACAGTAAATGAATATTGACTTTTGTGTTTAATTAAGGGCAATAGTTTTAGAGTTATTATTGTATAACGAGATGCTGCTTCATAACTAAAAGTGAATTAAGTGTAATTTAACATATACCAACTGTAAAACACAGTATCTTTAATTTACTTAACAAAATATGTAGTTCTAGTATTAGGCAAAAAATTAATGTATGCTCTTACACTTTTTTAAAAAACAATCGTTATTTATATTTTTATTGCTTTCAGTAATCTGTTCGCACCAATTAAAAGCACAAGATTTTAAAGATGTAAAAGAGTTTTTTACATTTTATCCTAACAGAAAAGCGGTACAAAAAGATTCTACTTTGTATTTAGCTAAATTTATTGCAGCACCAGTGGTAAGTTATTCGCCCGAAACAAATTTTGGCTTTGGTACTGGAGCTAAGTACTTATTTAAATTTAAAGGTAGCGGACCAGAAACCCGAGTTTCAAACATGCCTTTAAGTTTACGATACACTTTAAATAACCAATTTATACTCTATTCGGGCTTTGAAATATTTACTAATCAGGAAAAATGGGTAATAGAGGGGAACTTGCTTTTTCGGAATTACCCGAGGTTGTATTATGGAATAGGTAGAGACTCAAAAAAAGAGGACGAAGAAGAATATGATTATTATCAAGTACTAGTAGAGCCTATATTTTTGAAACAATTGTTTACTAGGTATCTATTTATAGGAGCAGGGTTTCGGTACAATCAAATTTTTAATACTAGGATTGAGGAGGACGGATTATTAAATATTACCAAACCAAATGGTTTTGATGGCTCCAGAGCAATTGGTATTGAAGCAGCTACACTTTATGATAGCCGAAATAACGTTTTAAACGCCCAGAAAGGGTGGTATTTGGAGTTTACGCATGGAGAGTACGGTGAAGCTATAGGGAGTACGCATAACTTTAACTTAACAAAATTTGACTTAAGGCATTACTTTAGTCCCATACCTAATAGTAAAGACGTACTTGCCATTCAAACTTTAGGGCATTTTTCCAGAGGTGATGTACCCTTTAACGAGTTAGCATTGTTTGGTAGTAACCAGATATTAAGAGGCTATAGAGAAGGTAGGTTTGTAGATAGAGATTTACTTGCCGCACAAGCAGAGTATAGAAAACGATTTGGTGAATCGCGATTTGGAGCGGTTGCTTTTGTGGGAGCGGGCGATGTTTATAATAGCGTAGATGATTTTCAGTTTAAGAACTTACGATATAATTTTGGAGCGGGACTACGGTTTATGGTAGATCGTTTGGAAAAACTAAATATACGACTTGATTGGGGTTTTGGGCAATCGTCTAATTACATTTATTTAGGAATTGCAGAGGCTTTTTAATAGCTTATGGGTACAAAGTGTAGGCTTTACAAAACAATAGCTTAAAATAAAAAAAGCGAGTAGTTAAACTACTCGCTTTTTTTGTGACCTCGACAGGATTCAAACCTGTAACCTTCTGAGCCGTAATCAGATGCGCTATTCAGTTGCGCCACGAGGCCTTTTTGCTAATAAAGTCACGATTTATAAGGCGTTCGCTGTACTTGTTTGCGGGTGCAAATATATGCAATAATCTTTAATCTGCAAATCCAAACAGGTCAAATAAAGCAAAATTTCATATCCTATTTTTTATGTGTTTGATTATCAGTATACTTTTCACAACAAAAAAATTAGAATGTATACTACTTAAAAAAGCGGCTTATTAAAGCCGCTTTTATCATAATAAACAACTACCTGTTTATTATGTATCGTGATAACTAACCCACCGTATTATTATTGCCTTTCTTGTTTGGATTTTTCAATTGCTTTTTTACGCTCTTCAAGGGCTCTTTCACGTTCTTCCAAAACTTTCTGACGCTCTACTAAGGCTTTCTCTCGCTCCTCAAAGGCACGTAACCTTTCTGTAGTTGCTTTTTCTACTTTAATACGCATTTTATTAGATCTCGCTTTCATTTCTTCCTGCGCTTCTTTAAGTTTTTGCTCTTGCTTAATTATTAAAGTTCGTTTTTCGTTACTGTCAAAAAAGTCTTCTCTTGCATCTTTTAGTTGCTCTTGTAGTTTTTCCATTTCTATCTTATCAATACCGAAATCCGATAAACTATCTAATAGCTTTATATTATCAAAGTGATTGTCAATATCAATTCCTATACCTTCAAGATTTAGTTCAGATAATGTTTCTATACGAGCAATCTCACCTTCAAGATCTCTTAAATGAATATGGTCAGCTTCAATTAAAATGTCGCTAGTACCATTTCCATTAATTACGCGTATGGTTTCAGATTCTTTTTTTTGTGTAGTTATCTCTATAGCACCTTTTCTGGCTTTTCTACCGTATTTCTTTTTAGCCGCTTTTTTATCAAGAACATTCATTGTGCTTATTTCGATATGTAAAGGCAGTTGTATTGGTTCTCCCTTTTTCTGTTCTACACCATCTATAACAATTAACATATCCTTGCTATTAATATCAACGCCGTTAACAGACCAATTTCCCTTTACTGTTGGAGGAAGTGGTGGTGCTTGGTTAACATTTGTATATTTATATACCTTAGTATGCTTTCTTTCTTTTGTAGTGGGTGTAACATCTCTAAAGCGCACCTGATTTTTGCTTCCCTCACCACTATTAGATATTTCTATAGCAATAGATGGAATAGGCTTGCCCTCATTATTGGGGAATATTTCACGAACAGGGTAGGAGTTTTTAGTATCCTTATCTTTTACAGAAATGTAAATTGAGGTTATTTCTCCGTTGTTATTTCGTTGAATTTTTTTAAAAGCAACATTGGCATCATAACTTTTTTTAAAAATCGATTTAAAGGCTTCAAAATCTTCTTCTTTAGTGTCTTTAGAAACAACAACTGCGGTACTCACTTTTTTACCTTCGGTAACTTTCTTTTCAACTATTGTTTTTGAGATAGGTGTTGGTGATACTTGCGCTTTTATTTCTAGCTGAAACAATACCATAAAAGCAACCAGTATAGGTAGCACTACTGCATACTTCCAGGAGTTTCTGACTTTAGATTCTTGTTTGTTTAACATAACGATTCGTTTTTTGATTAATGATTGATAAAAATGATTGATGATTGCAGTACACTCTGGTTGCACTGTTATTTTTAATAATGTTTTTTGATAGGCTTTTATATCGTCTACTTGTTTGGTAGCTTCGGCATCAGCAATAAATTCAAGATTTTGAGAGATAGCTTTTTTGTAACCCCATACAAAAGGGTTAAACCAAAACACAATACAAAATAATTGACTTATTACCATGTCCAACGAGTGTTTTTGTGCACTGTGTACCTGCTCGTGGCTTAAGATGTTTTGTAACTCTTGTGGCGTTAGTAGCGTAGAGTTGTATACTATGTAGTTAAAGAAGGAGAATGGCGATTGTATTGTACTACAATCAATATACTTAAAGCCGTTTTTATACAACACTTGTTTTCCTTTGAGTATACTTTTTATCGTTTTAATATCTGCAATAAACCGAATGGTAAAAAATAATAAACCTATACAGTATACAATGCCAATAATACTGTACCAATTAATACTTTCGGCTGTATTAGTAGGTACTTGCTGCATAGCCATTAGTTGCTCAATACTTATTTCCTGCATTGGTACTTGTTCGGTTACTTCTACTAAAACAGTACGTGTAAATACAAGTAGTGGAAAAATTGCCGATGTAATTAATCCTGCTAATAAAAACTTACGATTAGCGGTAAAGAACGTTTCTTTTCGGAGTAGGAAATAATAAGCTACATAAAATATAGTAAGTAACCCCGATGCTTTAATTAGATAGATAATTAAACTTTCCATACGTACTATTTTTTTTCGATCATATCTAAAATTTCACGAAGTTCTTCGGCACTAATTTTTTCCTCCTTAGCAAAAAAAGAAATCATGCTTTTATACGAGTTATTAAAGTAATGCTCTATAGCATTATTCATAAACCCTTTACGGTATTCCTCTTTAGTTATTATAGGGTGGTATTGGTGGGTATTACCATAGGCGGTATGCCCAACATAACCTTTTTCTTCTAGGTTGCGTATAATGGTAGATAGTGTGTTGTAGTGTGGTTTATCGGTAACAATAGCCGCTTGTACATCTTTTACAAAAGCCTTTTCCAGCTTCCATAATATGTGCATTATTTCTTCTTCCTTATTGGTTAATTTTTGCATGGTACTTATTATTAATAATACAAATCTATAACTATTTTTTTAGTTTACAAACTATTTTTATAGTTACATAACTAAAACGATAGTTTATTATTGTACTATGCCCAAAAAAATTTAGTTATTTTCTTTAATTAATATTCGTCTTACAACAAATAGGCACAACACACCTAGCATACCTAAAGTACCCATTGCAACCCAAGTAGCATTGTAACCCCAAGCCGAAATAATTGCCATACCGCTTTTTGCACTTAATATGTGCGCAGCACTAAACGACATGGTGTATAATGCCATATAGCGCCCTTCGTGTCCTTTGGGTGCTCTACTCATGGCAAAAGCATTGGAGTAGGGGAAGTAAAACATCTCACCAAAGGTTAAAAACATGAGGGCTAGTAATAGTATACCCATAGTAGTATTAATAACAAGTATATAAAAGCTTATACTTAGTAATAACGACCCCCAGAATATTATTTTTAGTCTGGATATTTTTTTACGCTCAAAATAGCCCACAAAAGGCATCTCTAAAGCAAAAACAATAATTCCGTTTAACGACATTATTAGTCCTGTATGAAATTCGGTAAGCCCATATACATCCTTATGGTATAGTGGTAAGGTACTAAACATCTGAAAGAAAACAACTGCTACTGCAAAGCTATTAAATAGGAAGAGTAAGAAGGCTCCATCATTAAATACAGAGTGTTTTTTAAGTGTTGGGGTAACGTCTTCCTCCTTAGTAGGCTCTTTTTTCTTTTCTTTTACCAAACTTGCAAATAACAAAATAGCAACAATACACGTGGTACCATCTGCCCAAAATAGTCCATTATAACCAACACCAATAATTATTAATCCGCCTATAGCAGGTCCTGCCGCAAAGCCCAAGTTAATGGCAAGCCGCACTAATGCTAATGCTCTTGTACGGTTTTCGGGTTTTGCATACGCTCCCAGCGATACTAGCATGGCAGGGCGAAACATATCGGCAATCGTCATAATACAAAACATAGCCAGGCACATACCATAAAAGGTGGTAACATACTGGAGCGTAAAAAAGAGCAGTCCGCTAGTAAAAAGGCTAAAAACCATTATTTTATAAAACCCTATTTTATCAGATAATTTTCCGCCCAGCCAAGACCCTAAAAATGAACCTGCACCAAAAAACATCATTACTGTACCTACATCGTTATACGAAAAATGTAAATCTTCTTTTAAATATTTAGATAAAAAGGGTAGCACCATAGTACCTGCACGATTAATAAAAGTAATCATGGTAAGTATCCAAATTTCGCGGCTAAAACCCCTAAAATTATTAATGTACCTAGTAAGAAAAAGCTTAAACATGCAACAGAAATGGTTTAATGGTAAAGGTAGTAATTTAGTGTAGTTGGGGTTTGTGTTAATTGTTATTATAATAAAAAACTGTCAAAATTACCATTTATTAAGCAACCACATTTATTTTTATAATACTGCTTAAATTATGTTGCGTATAATGTTGAATTTTAAAGGCTAGATATATAAGTATTTTACTAAGACCAATAAAAAAAAACTACTAAAAAGTTAATTATTAAGTAGTAGTTATAAATTCTTACTTTTGGTATGTTTTAGTTAACATTTTTTAAAAAATAACAATAATGAAATCCATACTAGCAGTAACATTACTTTTATACTCTTTTTTTACGATAGCCCAAGAGTGTACCGAAGCCAATGCAATAACTTTTCAGAAAGAGATAAATGCACAATATGCTAATCCATACGAATCGCCTTTAACAAAAAAGGACAGGGAAAATTTTAAATCACTCGATTTCTATCCTATTGATACGAATTTCTGCGTAGCAGCGAAACTGGTACGTACACCAAACGAAAAACCTTTTGAAATGGCTACTACTACTGACAGAAAGCCCGTATACGTAAAATATGGAGAAGTATACTTTACCATAGCGGGCAAAGAATATAAGTTGGATGTTTTTAGAAATACTATGGCTGCCAAAATGGAAGCGTATAAAAATAGTCTTTTCTTACCCTTTACCGACCTTACTTCTGGGGATGAAAGCTATGCTGGCGGACGTTATATAGACCTTACTATACCAGAAGGCGATACTATAATTATAGATTTTAATACAGCATACAACCCATATTGTACCTATAATCATAAATACTCTTGCCCAATACCACCTGCTCAAAACGATTTACAAGTAGCCATAAAAGCAGGAGTAAAAGCATACAAAAAATAATTGCCTACCAAACAGATAGCGTAATAAATAAAATTGCTGCTAATGCTAGGCATATACCTGCGTAGTTGAGTATAGACATTCGTTCTTTAAAAAGTAGCACACCTGTAATACTCCCTAAAACAATAACGCCAATATTCATACTCGCAAAAACGGTAGAAGGATTATCTGAAAATACTTTGTGGGCTTTTAAGTAAAAAAGAATATTTCCAAAATTAAAAATACCAACTAAAGCTCCAAACAATGCATTTTTAATAGTTAATTTGGTTTTACACGTTAATGCATCGTTTATAACCATTAATGTAGCTGTAATAAAAGCACCACAAAAAACAACAAATAACGATGTGGTGTACAATACCGTAGTGTAAAGTGCTATTTGTTTAAATAAAATATCTACAATACCAAAACCTACTAATACCGCAGCAGGAAATAACCATTTTTTACTTTTTTGGCTATTGGGTTTACTCAATATTAATACAATAGCAGGAAAAGCAATAATAACACCTATAACTTTAAAAAAATTAAAATGCTCCTTAAAAATAAAATAAGCTGCTAATATGGGTATAATTAACGATAATCGTTGGGCTGCATCTGTTTTTACAATACCCATATGCCGTATGGAGGCTGCTAAAAATAAAAATATAGTAGGCATTAAAATACCCAATGCTATATATATTGCCCAAGGGGCGTTAGTATCTAACTTTAAAGGCTCGGGCTTATATATAAAGTAGCACAGCAACAATGCAAATACATAATTCCACATAACAATTTGCATTACGGCAACAGAGTACTTTCGTACAATTTTAAAAATTACTCCTACAGTAACACTACATAGTATACTTAAAATCAGGTATATCATCAGTTAGAAATTATCGGGCAAAAATAACATGTTTTGGTACATAAGCAACAATTACACGGTTGCATCTTTTTTGTATCTTTGATAACGGCTTTATTTTTGTTATACACATCAATTATAAAATTGCTTTAGAATTTCAGCTTTAAAATACGATTAAAAATCTAAAAGTAAATTTAAAATTATTTTATTGAATCGCAACAATTTATAAGCTATAAGTTTTCAGACACTTAAAATCTGACAAAATTGCATAACTATGAAAAAATTTATACTGGCTGTATTGCTGTTAGCATCGGGTACAATACTGGCGCAAGAGGATGCTTGGGTTTATTTTAACGATAAACCAGATACCGAATTTTACTTGGATAACCCGTTAGAAATGCTATCTCAAAAAGCGTTAGACAGGCGTACCAATCAGGGTATTGAACTTGATGAGCTTGATGTGCCTGTACACCAAGATTATATTGATGCAATAACCAATGCTGACGGTATAACAGTTATGGCAAAATCCAAATGGATGAATGCGCTACACATACGCGGTACTCAGGAGGACATAAGTGCCTTGAGTGATTTGGAATTTGTATTGGGTGTTGAATTTGCTAATAAATTGCTCAACACATCGGGTAGGGGAGTACAGCAGCAACAAACTACTGTTACTAACAAGTTTTTACAAACAGAAGTAGATTTTGATTACGGTATATCGTCTAACCAAATAACAATGCTAAGCGGTGAAGATTTACATCAGCAGGGTTATACAGGTGCAGGAATAACCATTGCCGTACTGGATGCTGGTTATCCTGGAGTTGATACTGCAGCACCCTTTCAGCGGTTATTTAATAATAACCTTATATTAGGCACTTACGATTTTATAGAAGACACTGAAAATGCCTATACAGCCGATTCGCATGGTACAATAATTCTTTCTACCATCGGAGGCTATGCCGAGGGCGAATTGGTAGGTACAGCACCCGATGCTTTTTATTATTTGTTTAGAACTGAAGATGCCGAAAGTGAAAACCCTGTAGAAGAATCGTATTGGGTAGAAGCTGCCGAATATGCTGATAGCTTAGGTGTAGATATTATTAATACCTCTCTAGGATATTTTGATTACGATAATCCCAATTATAACTATACTTACGAGGATATTGACGGACAAACTGCATTTATATCGCGTGGTGCCGAAATTGCGTTTTCACGCGGGATGATATGCGTTACATCGGCAGGGAACTCAGGAAATTCAGAAAACCCAAATATTGGTGTACCTGCCGATGCTAGTACAACATTAGCAGTAGGAGCTGTAAATGCAGAGGAAACCAGAAGTCCATTTAGTTCTATAGGACCAACAAGCGACGGACGTATAAAACCAGATGTAATGGCGCGTGGAGTAGCCACAATAGCATCGAACACCGAAGGGGAAATTATACCCGTATCAGGTACTTCACTTTCGGCACCTGTATTATCAGGTATAGTAGCTTGTTTATGGCAAGCCTTACCTGATATGACCAATGCTGAAATTGTTGCACTTATTAAACAAGCCTCAGATCGTTATGATAATCCTGATAACCAATATGGCTACGGTATTCCTAACTTTGCTTTAGCCTTAGCTACAGCATCAACCATTATAAATAATGATAACATTCAATTTAAATTATACCCTAACCCTACAAGTAATACTATAAACATTACACCATTACCCAATGGGCAAGTAGGCAAGCTTTACATATACAACACTATAGGGCAACTTGTTTTACAAGACGAATTATCGGGCAATAAGCTATCCGTATCGTTAACTACATTAGCATCAGGATTGTACAGCTACCAATTGAATGTAAACGGAAAAATACAATTAGGAAAACTTATAAAAAACTAACAACACGCATACTACTTACATGAATAGAATTACACAACTTTTTGGAATAGAATACCCAATAATACAAGCAGGAATGATATGGGCTAGTGGTTATAAATTAGCTAGTGCCGTTAGTAATGCTGGAGGTTTAGGATTAATAGGGGCAGGCTCCATGTATCCTGATGTGTTGCGCGAGCATATACAAAAATGTAAAAAAGCTACCAATAAGCCTTTTGGCGTAAATGTACCCATGCTATATCCTAATATCGAGGAAATTATGGATATTATAGTAAAAGAAGGCGTTAAAATTGTATTTACATCGGCAGGCAACCCAAAAACATGGACACCTTTTTTAAAAGAACATGGTATTACCGTAGTGCATGTAGTGAGTAGCGTAAAGTTTGCTTTAAAATCGCAAGATGCTGGAGTTGATGCTGTTGTTGCCGAAGGTTTTGAAGCTGGTGGGCATAACGGCAGAGAGGAAACTACTACGTTTACCCTTATTCCTATGGTTAAAGAGCAATTACAAATACCCCTTATTGCTGCTGGCGGTATTGCAACAGGGCGAGGCATGCTTGCTGCTATGGTATTAGGGGCTGATGGCGTACAAATAGGTAGCCGTTTTGCTGCTTCGGTAGAATCTTCATCGCATGATAATTTTAAAAAAGCAATTGTTGATGCTAAAGATGGCGATACGCAAGTAACTTTAAAAGAGCTTGCACCTGTACGGCTTATTAAAAATAAGTTTTTTAATGATGTAATGGAGCTCTATACAAAAGCACCAACTGTTGATGACCTTAAAACGCTTTTGGGGCGTGCGCGTGCTAAAAAAGGTATGTTTGAAGGCGACCTTGAAGAGGGAGAACTTGAAATAGGACAAATAGCAGGACTTATTCATGAAATAAAACCTGCTGCTGAAATATTAGAAGAAATTGTCACTGATTTTGAACAGGCTAAGCAAGAGGCTGCTAGCTTATAAAAACAGGAATTTTGCAGTATATAAAAAGATGCCCATTTTATGGGCATCTTTTTTAATATTAAATATAATAATTGTTAGAATTTGTTTTCTACCTCTGCAGCTTCTAGCATCAAGTAGTGTAAATCGGTATTTTTTACAAATGGTTTTAATAAATCGCTACCTGGTCCAAACATAGCCAATTCTACAAAATCGCCCGAGTGGTTCATGCTAATCCACCCTACAGAGTTGTATTTTTTCTGGATTTGTGCATAGGTTTCAAAAGGTACTTTTTTGTAATTGTATAATCCGCCCTGTTTGCCAAATGTACCTGTATAATAACTTAAAATTGTTTTTGCCTCTTCTTCTGTAATTGCTGTTGCATTACTGTGCTCTACAATTTCGCGTACACGTGCCACACTCGATGTAGGCTCTATTTGGTTAAGTACCCACTCGTTAGTTTGCGTATATTTTTGTAGACTATCAAAATTATCGTTAGCCTCTTTACCGTATATTATACCTGGGTTGGCATTACCATGGTCAGTAGTTATTATAACTAAAGTTTCGCCATCTTCTTCGGCGAAATCAATGGCTACTTTTATAGCATCGTCAAAAGCCACTTGGTCATATAATAATGCTCCAATATCGTTAGAGTGTGCACCCCAATCTACTTTACCAGCCTCTACTTGCAGTACAAATCCTTTCTCACCATCTTTCATATGGTTAATAGCTTTATTGGTCATTTCGGCAAGGGTAGGGGTAGTACTCGTTAATTTATCACTACTACGTCTGTCTATACTATATGGCATTGCATCTTCGCCAAAAACACCCAATATAGGTTTGTTATTGGTTGTTTGCATCATTTCTTTTGTAGTACGGGCTATTTGCCACCCTTTATTTTTGTAGGCGGTGTAAAGGTCTTTATTATCATCTCTTTTTTCAGGATTAAAATATTTATCGCCACCACCCATCATAATATCAAAGCCTATTTTTAGGTAATCTTCGGCTATTTGAGGTTGTGAGTTACGACTATCGCTATTAATACAAAAACCTGCTGGTGTAGCATGCGTAATGGGTACTGTAGTAATGCAGCCTACTTTTTTACCCGCAGCTTTAAATTTCTGTAATATAGGTAAGTATTGTTCTCCGTTAGGTCCCACATTAAGAGAGCCATTGTTTACCCTGAAACCAGCACCCCATGCAGAGCATCCTGCTGCCGAATCGGTTACTATAGAGTTTGCCGATGCAGTATCCATTAAGGCACGTGCTACACGTTGGTCTTTATAAAGTTGTATCCAGTTGGAGCTTCTGCCCATTTTTCTGTTTAGGTATAAATCAGCCATATTTAATGTGCCAGAACTCATACCATCAGTCACTAAAAATATAATGTTCTTAGCTTTTTTGTTCTTACCAATACCATCAAAGCCAATGCTTTCAACATCTATTTTAAAGGGGTTAAGTACGGTGGAGCCTATTGCTGCGAGCGAACCATTTCTGAAAAACTTTCTTCTATCCATTACGTATATTCATTATCTGCCAAATATAGTAAACTCTGCCAATACACAATTATTACTAAATGTTATGTGTTGGTTACGGATTTTAGCTCGATTAGAAAATTTACAAGCTACAAAAAGCAGGTATAATGTTAAGAATAAATACTGTTTTTACAACTAAACCGCAGCGTTAAGAACGTCAAAATCCATTACTATTTGTTTACGTACAATATCATCAAACGTTTCACTTTCACGAATTAAATACCCCTGATTTTCGTACCACAATACTTCGGCAGGACGTGTACGAGAATTGTAATTGCTAGCCATAGAAAAACAGTAGGCTCCCGCATTGTAAAAGCATAGTATATCGCCCTCTGTAATTTCGGTAATTCTTCTGTTTCCTGCAAAAGTATCAGTTTCACAAATATAGCCTACTACGCTGTAAAAGCGTTCTTTACCGTTGGGATTGCTTATATTTTGGATATGATGGTATGAGTTGTATAACATTGGGCGTATTAAGTGGTTGAAACCACTATCAACTCCCGCAAACACCGTAGAGGTAGTCTGTTTTACTACATTTACCTTAGCTAAAAAATAGCCCGATTGGCTTACTAAAAATTTACCAGGCTCAAAACATAAGGTTAATTCACTACCATATTCCGTACAAAAGTTATTGAATCGTTTGGTTAGTTTTTTACCCAATTCCTCAATATCTGTTTCTATATCATCCGCTTTATAGGGCACTTTAAAGCCACTACCAAAATCAATAAATTCTAAATTTTTAAATTGTATTGCAGTATTAAATAGTATTTCGGCAGCGTACAAAAATACCTCAATATCCAATATGTCCGATCCTGTATGCATATGAATACCATTAATGCGCATTCCTGTGTTGGATACGATACGGAGTAAATGTGGCATTTGGTGTATTGAGATACCAAATTTACTATCAATATGCCCTACGGATATGTTACTATTACCACCCGCCATAACATGAGGGTTTATGCGTATACACACAGGGGTTTTGGGGTGCTTTGTACCAAATTGCTCTAATATAGAGAGGTTATCTATATTAATTTGTACCCCTAGTGCAGCAACTTCTTCAATTTCTTCCATAGAAACTCCGTTGGGGGTGTAAATAATTTTCTCAGGCGAGTAACCAGCCATTAAGCCCAACTGAACTTCTTGTATAGAAACGGTATCTAAACCCGAACCTAATTGTTTTAATAGCTTTAATACTGATAGGTTACTTAATGCTTTTACAGCATAGTTTATACGAAGGCTATTTACATTTTTAAAAGCTTGTTCGAGTTTATGATACTGCGATTGTATTTTTGTTGCATCATATACATAAATAGGGTTCCCAAATTGTTCGGTTAAGGCTAATAACTGATTTGTTTCCATTACATTGATTTTTTCGCTGCAATAGTACTCCGAAAATGCTACGGAAACAATAAATCAATACCAGTATAACAAAATATAACAAATTGTTACATTTTAAACAATTAAGGTTTAAATTTGTTATTTTATAAAGTAGGGCGAGAGCTATTTGCATACTGCCAATGTACAGTATTGCGGTTAAACAAAGTACATTCCATATTTGAGTCATCAATTATAATAGTTTCTGTACATAACATAGGGTTACGTTGTGCCAATAGCCCATTTTAAAAGTATATTTTTTGCCCTAAAAAATTTAAAAATACTTTCAGCCATTGGATGTATTTTCCTATTTTTGTTCCACTTTTAATAAGATAAATGCATTAACTATGAATTTACACGAATATCAAGGAAAAGAAATACTTGCCAGCCACGGAGTACGTATACAGCGCGGTGTTGTTGCTAACACACCAGAAGAAGCTGTAACGGCTGCTAAACAACTGACAGAAGAAACGGGTACGGGATGGCACGTTATTAAAGCACAGATTCATGCCGGTGGGCGCGGAAAAGGCGGTGGGGTTAAACTTGCCAAAAACCTTGAGCAAGTACAGGAGATTGCAGGGCAAATAATAGGCATGGACCTAATTACGCCACAAACGCCTCCTACAGGTAAAAAAGTACATAGTGTACTTATTGCTGAAGATGTGTACTATCCTGGAGAAAGTGAAACTTCTGAATTTTATATGTCTGTATTGTTAGACAGAAGTAAAGGGCGTAACATGATTATGTATTCTACCGAAGGTGGTATGGATATAGAAGAAGTAGCAGAAAGTACACCCCACCTTATTTTTACTGAGGAGATAGACCCAGCTGTTGGTTTACAAGGTTTCCAGGCAAGAAGAATTGCTTTTAATCTTGGTCTTTCAGGTAATGCATTTAAAGAAATGGTAAAGTTTGTAGATGCACTTTACAAAGCATATATAGGTAGCGACGCTTCGATGTTTGAGATTAACCCCGTATTAAAATCATCAGATAATAAAATAATAGCTGTAGATGCTAAGGTTGATTTGGATGATAATGCATTATACAGACAAAAGAAGTATGCTGAAATGCGTGACATACGCGAAGAAAATCCTATTGAGGTTGAGGCGAAAGAAGTTGGACTTAATTACGTAGACCTTGATGGTACTGTAGGTTGTATGGTAAACGGTGCAGGGCTTGCTATGGCAACCATGGACCTTATTAAATATGCAGGTTTTGAGCCCGCTAACTTCCTTGACGTAGGTGGTACCGCAGATGCTAAACGTGTAGAAACAGCTTTCCGTATTATATTAAAAGATCCTAACGTAAAAGCTATACTTATTAATATATTTGGTGGTATTGTACGTTGTGACCGTGTTGCACAAGGTGTAGTAGATGCTTACAAAAACATGGGCGACTCTATTAACGTACCAATTATTGTTAGGCTACAAGGTACCAATGCTGAAATAGCTAAGGAACTTATTGATAACTCTGGCATGCCTATACTATCGGCTACTTTATTCCAAGAAGCGGCAGACCAAGTTAAGAATGCTTTAAGCTAATTAGACATTACAATTTCTTATATAGGAAATAGATATACAAAAAATCCTGAGTATTATAACTCAGGATTTTTTTATGTATTTAAAAGTATCCTTGGGGGCAGGGAATCTTTTTTATAGGTACTGCAAATATAATAAAAAACTGTTTATTTTTTTTATTTTTGTAAGAAAAGTAATCTTTTTATTGCAGATTTGGTTTGATGGATTTCAGTGTACAAAAAGTAACTTACTTCCTTTTACTATTACTAAGTATTTTTATTACGATTTCCTATCTTTACCGTTATTAAACTTTACCTTTTCTACAACAGGTACAGCTTTTTTAGCATTAAAACCCTTTTTTGGAGCTGTTTTTTTAGCAACTGCAGTTTTTTGTGTAGTAGTTGTTGGCTGCTGTTTGCCTTTCTGCTGTTGTACAGTAGCTTTATTTTTAGCTAAAACTTCTTGCGGATTTTTAGGATTTTCCTTTGTACCACGTAAATGAATAATTAAACCATTTAAAAAATTACGAAGTACTTGGTCGCCACATTCCATGTAGTTAGGGTGATCAGCATTCCTAAAAAATGCACCCAGTTCCGCTTTAGAAATTCTAAAATCTACCAACTGTAGTATCTCTATTATCTGATCGTCACGAAGTTGCAACGCAACCCGTAATTTTTTAAAAATATCGTTGTTGTTCATAGTATTAATTTTTGCAAAGGTAACCATTATTTGCGGTGTAGCTGCATTACATAACAATAGGTAATATAAAAGTATAAAACCAATATTATTAGCGTAAAACCACTTTGTTTTTAAGGTATAAAAGAATAAATTAGCTAAAAATACTATAATTGAATGAATACTTACGAAGAAAAACTAAGCTTGCTCTCTGAAATGATTGCATTTGCACAAATTGATGGGCAGGTTAACGAACGTGAGTACCAACTGCTTAGTATTGTAGCCTCGCAGCTTAGTATTGAGCAAGATGTTTTTGAGGGGCTTTTTGATAATAAAGCCAAAAAAGTTGTTATAAAATCAGAGCACCAAAGGATATTACAGTTTTATAGGTTAGCATTGTTAATGCATGCCGACGGTGTATTACACATAAATGAGCAAATTGCCATTAGAGAAATGGGAATAAATATGGGGCTTAGCCCTTATGCTATGCGAAGTGTATTGGCTGAAATGAAAAAATCGCCTAGTGGATTAATAGATCCTGATGTGTTACTGGCTTTGTTTAGGGCACAACACAATTAACTTTTAGGGGTAAATTCTTTATTTTTAATATTAACATTCAAATCAGAAGGCTCTACCAACTGGAAAGTTGCTGATGCAAATTTAACTTCGCCATTTGTAGCATCTACCTCTTTTAAAATATGAGTAAACATTTTTGTTTTGGTAGCTCTTCGCCTTTTGTAGTCTACAACATAGCGTAAGGTAAACTCTACCCAATTATCATTAGCAACAAGCGATATCATTGGTTCTGTTTGGGCATCTTCAAGCATATATTTTCGCTGGAGTGCTGTCCATTTCTGGTGTGATTCTTCAGATAATGCCCCTGCTACTTCTTTACCTGCTTTTAGCAATATTTCATTAACCTTATCATAATTACTACCATATTGTATTGGCAGCTTTAATTCGTCCCATAAAAAAGGAAAATCTCCCGAGTAGTTAAATACAGGCTCTTTAAATACAAAACTATTAGCTACCAAAACAATCCTGCCATTATACAAATCGCCATCTACCCATTGCCCTGTTTCCATTAAAGTAGTACGCAATACACCAATATCCATAATGTCGCCTTTCATACCGCCTAGCTGTACTCTGTCGCCCGTTTTGTAAAAACCGCCAAACATTATAGCAAGCCATCCCGCAAAAGAGGCTATTACCTCCTGTAGTGCAAAAGCAATACCCGCACCTGCTACACCAAATGCTACGGTTAAACCTCCTAATTTATCGCTAAAAACTATAGTTATTAGCACAATAGTAAGTATATACCCTACAAAACTTCCAAATTTTCGGGCTTTATACCTATTATCACTTTGTTCTATACGCGAAAACAAATTACGCTGTATAAGTTTTATAATAAACCATATTACTCCAACTCCTATTGCAAGAAAAACTATTTTACCTACTATGGGGTCGTATAATAACTCTGTAATTTTATCTTCCATGGTATTATGCTTTATTGTGTATTACTCGTTGTGGGAACGGTATGGTAACATTATGTTGCGCAAATTTCTCAAATATTTTTATACGCAAATCACTTTTGGCATTTTCTACTCTAAAAACATCTTCTACCCAAAATAGTATCGAAAAATTTAAAGAAGACTCTCCAAAATCAATAAAACGGACAAACGGTTCGGGTACTTCCAGTATATTTTCTTCTTCCAAAACGGCTTCCTGTAATAAACGCATTACCAGTTTAATATCAGATGAATAGTCAACGCCTACGGTTACCTCAAAACGCGAAGCAAGTTCGTTGTGTGTCCAGTTAATTAATTCGTTGCGGGTTAGTTGGGTATTGGGTAAAATAATGTATTTATCGTCTCGGGTTAAAATAGTAGTAGTACGTAAATCTATTTTTTGTACTGTACCTACTATACCGTTAACCTCTATAACATCGCCTACCTTAACCGAAGAATCTATAAGAATTATTAATCCCGATATATAATCGCTAAACAAGTTTTGTATACCAAGCCCTAAACCTACTAATAGTGCTGCCGAACCTGCCATGAGTACCGATAGGTTGAAGCCTAATATTTGTAACGACAATACAATTATTATAACGAGTAAAAAGTATTTTACTAAGGTGTATACAGAGTATTTTTTGGCATCGTCAAATCGGTTTGTTCTGTAAACACTGCGTTTAATAATGCGCAATAGCATTGCCGAAAACAACAAAAATATAATCAGAAAAATAATGGAGCTTATTTTAATTTTGGTATCGCCAATAGATAGCAATACAATATCCATAAATTCCTGAATATTTAGTTTTTCTTCTATTTCATCGCTTAACTCTTCCATTTATAATTTTATTCGAATCGTTATTTAGGTTATACTTTTTTGTCAAAATTAATATTAAAAGGCGGGGCTTTATAATCTTTATCCAAATAATTAGCAGGTATCGTTGTCATATTGCCATCACGGGCTGCTCTGTAGTGTGGCGATAGTATTTCTATACCTGCCTCATTACAACAGTCTTGTATATTTTGGTGTAAGTTAGAGTATATAACAGCTTGTTTATTAGCTTCTTTAGTATATGCATTTATTTGGTAGGATACATAAAAATCGTCGAGGCTAGTTTGTAAAACAAATGGCTTAGGCTCTTTTAATAAAAGTGCTGTTCTGTCTGCTGCCTGTAGTAATGCTTCGTGCACATCTTTCCAAGGTACATCATAACCCAATGTAACGGTGGTATACAATATTAATCCTTTATTATCTACCGTGTCGCTGCTATAGTTTATAGTATGGCTACTCATTACCGTAGAGTTGGGTATGGATATAATTTCGTTTTTAATTGTCCGTACACGGGTAACTAATAACGATTTTTCGATAACATCACCCACAACTTCACCAATTTTTACCCGATCGTTAATTTTAAACAATCGCATGTAAGTAAGTACTAAACCTGCTATAACATTGGATAATGACCCCATTGAGCCAAAGGTGAATAAAAAACCTAAAAATACCGATACACCTTTAAAAATAGGGGAGTCGCTACCTGGTAGGTAAGGGAATATAACCACTATCATAAAAGCAATTATAAGTACGCGTATAATTTGATAGGTAGGGTTTGCCCAGTCTTTATAAAAACCGTTTATGTGTAAGCTACCATCTTTTATTTCGTTTTTAAGGAAGCGTGCAAATTTTAGTACGTAGCGAAACACAAATACAATTACAATAATTGTAATTAGGTTGGGTAGATAATCCCAAAAGCCAAAGGCTATTTTTTTAACAGGGGTAAGGATGTAGCTAAATAATGCCTCAGCAAAATGCTGTGTCCAAGGAAAAATACCAAAAACTATAGGTAACGCTATATAAACAAGTATAAGTATTACTAACCATTTTACTAGTGTATTAATGATGAGTAAAACACGTATTTGACGCTTAGCATCAAATAAATTGTAATTTTTTATGGTAATACCTGTAATACGTTTTCCTTCTTGTTCTTCTATCTTTAAAGCCGTCCATTTAAATAACTTATTGGAGTAGCGTATTATAACAAGTAATATTATTAAAACAAGTACGGCAAGCCCAATTTCTTTAGCAAGTGTAACAAAGCTAGTTTCATGCTTGTAGTGTACCACAGCATCGCTAATTTTCTGCTTATAATCTAAAGCTAAAACTTCTTTGGTTGTATCATTCCAAAGTGCATCGTTTTCACAAATACTCATTATAATGCTTTCACCCTTTATAAGGTCAACCGTTGTTTCTGCATCTACTATCACAATAGAGTCGGCAACAAAATTGTAACTCTCGCCTAATACGGCTATACGTTCTGATATGGCTTTAGCCCTGTCTTTGGCAGAAAAACTACCCAATTTACTGTAAAGGGTAAATAAAGTATCGTTAAAAAAGCCTGTAACAGGATAACCTTTTGCTGTAGAGCGCAGTGCCTCTATTTTTGCTTTTTTACTAGCTATACGCTGTTGCTCTCTGCTATTAAGCTCATCAAGTTGTCGTTGTAACTCTTCTTTTTTTACATTATCGGTACTTTGCAACGACTTTAGTTGCGCCTCTAAACCTGCTTTTTTAATAGAATCAGCTATGCGTTGCTGCTCTAACATTACAAGCTTTTCTTTGTATTGGCTAATATCTACAGTATTGGCAGTAACAGTATCAATAGCTGTACTATCTGTTTGAGCAACTACACAGTTAGTAGTAAATAATAGTATAATTAATTTAAGTAAGCGTAAAATGCTTTTCATGTAATAAAGTTTATGAATATACCTAGTGCCTAAATAACATTAGCAACAAGGTAAGCAAAAGTAACGAAATAGTAAATTGTATTTTGTGCCCTTTAAGATATATTTATCTGTAAGGCACTTCAATAATAATGGTTCTTACCAATATTAATAGCCATTAAACAATCTGTATTATATTTATAGCTACCTATAGGATATATATTGTAACATTAATATATTTACGATTATAAAAACTATCAAAAACCTTTAACCAAAATGAGTTATTATCAAGTAGCCAGTTTAGAGCAGTATTTTAAACATTACAATAAATCGTTAAGAGAGCCCAGAAAGTTTTGGGATAAAATTGCTGATGAAAATTTTACTTGGTACCAAAAATGGGATAAGGTTGTAGAATTTGATATGCAGGAAGCCCAAGTTAAGTGGTTTTTAAATGCTAAGGTTAACATTACTAAAAACTGTATTGACAGGCACTTGGCGAAAAGAGGCGATAAAACCGCTATACTTTTTGAGCCTAATAACCCTGATGAAGAAGCACAACATATTACTTATAACCAGTTGTACGATAGCGTTTGCAAAATGGCAAATGTATTGCGCAACCAAGGCATACAAAAAGGGGATAGGGTATGTATATACCTGCCCATGATACCCGAACTTGCTGTAACAGTATTAGCATGTGCCAGAATAGGAGCAATACACTCAGTAGTTTTTGCAGGATTTTCGGCATCGGCTGTTGCCAGCAGAATAAACGATAGTGGTTGCAAAATGGTTGTTACTGCCGATGGTGGCTTTAGAGGCAACAAAACTATTGATTTAAAAGGCATTATTGACGAAGCCTTAGAAAAATGTGATACTGTAGAAAACGTATTGGTTGTGAACAGAACCAACAGTAAAATAAACATGAAGGAAGGTCGTGATAAATGGCTACAACCCTTGCTAGATGAAGCTTTAGCAAATAATGTTGCTGAAATTATGGATGCCGAAGACCCTTTATTTATATTATACACATCAGGCTCTACAGGTAAGCCAAAAGGCATGCTACACACAACGGCAGGGTACATGGTATATTCAGCATACACATTTAAAAATATATTTGCTTACCAAGAAAACGACATTTATTGGTGTACTGCCGATATTGGCTGGATTACGGGGCACTCCTATATTGTATACGGCCCATTGTTAAACGGAGCAACAACAGTATTGTTTGAGGGCATACCATCGTATCCAGACTTTGGTCGTTTTTGGGAAGTGATAGACAAACACAAAGTAACCCAATTTTACACAGCACCTACAGCCATACGTGCATTGGCAAAAGAAAATTGGGAGTGGGTAAACAAATATGATTTATCTACACTAAAAGTAATCGGCTCTGTAGGAGAGCCTATTAACGAGGAGGCTTGGCACTGGTATAACGACCATGTAGGCAAGAAAAAATCGCCTATTGTAGATACGTGGTGGCAAACCGAAACAGGAGGTATTATGATATCACCATTACCATTTATAACACCAACAAAACCAACCTATGCAACGTTACCCTTACCAGGAGTACAACCTGTTTTAATGGACGATAAGCGCAACGAGATAGAAGGTAACCAGGTAGTAGGTAGCCTTTGTATAAAATTCCCGTGGCCAGGTATGGCACGAACCATTTGGGGCGACCACGAGCGTTTTAAAGAAACGTATTTTAGTGCCTATCCAGGTAAATATTTTACTGGAGATGGTGCATTGCGCGATGAAGTAGGCTATTACAGAATTACAGGACGCGTGGATGATGTAGTAATAGTATCGGGGCATAATTTAGGTACCGCACCCATTGAAGATGCTATTGATGAGCACCCAGCAGTAGCAGAATCGGCAATTGTTGGTTTTCCGCACGATGTTAAAGGAAACGCCTTATATGGTTTTATAATCCTTAAAGAAACAGGCGAGGGGCGTGATAGGGATAACCTGAGTAGAGAAATTAATGAGCATATTTCGAGCCATATAGGTCCCATTGCAAAACTAGATAAAATACAATTTGTTTCTGGGCTCCCAAAAACACGTTCGGGCAAAATAATGCGTCGTATACTACGTAAAATAGCCGAAGGTGACTTTGCTAATTTTGGCGATACCAGTACGCTTTTAAACCCCGAAATTGTTGAAGAAATTAAAATAGGAAAACTGTAAATATAATGAAACCATTATTCCAAGAGCTTTTTGAATATTTACATCATTACAATAATAAAGTTATAAACCTGTTTTTGGAGGAAAGATTTATATCAGAAAAGGCAATAGTACTTTTAAATCATACAATAAATGCTCATCAAATTTGGAATGCGCGAATAATGAATAAACCAAATGCTATTGGTGTTTGGGATATTCGTCCAACTACGGTTTTAATAGTACAGAATGAAGAGAACTATAAATCTTCTCTACAAATAATAGACGATTACTCCATAAGTAATATTATAGCATATACAAGTAGTGAAGGAAAAAAGTATAAAAATTCAATACAGGATATCTTGTTTCATATAATTAATCATTCTACTTATCATAGAGGGCAAATTATGGCTGATTATAAAAAAGAGGGAGGCAATCCCATAAGTTCGGACTATATTATTTACAAAAGATTAAACCTGTAAGGATTTAGTTATCGTAAGAAAAACAGTACCAGCATGTAAATATAAAGAGTAAAGATGCACACTAATTATAGTGTGCATTTTGTTTGGGATAAAACATAGTTATTAAAATTTATTATTTTACATAATGTAAATTATATTTCAAATTACAATCATATTAAATACAACTTTTTTATAATCATTATATAAACTGTAGTTTACATAAACCATTTTATTTTGCACAAAACATCTTATGAAAAAAAGAGTTGTTGACCTTGTAGTACTTTCAGACGTACACTTAGGCACTTACGGATGCCACGCTAAAGAACTCTCGGCCTATTTATCTACTATAAAACCCAAAACACTTATACTAAACGGCGACATTATAGATATTTGGCAATTCAGAAAATCATATTTTCCAAAATCGCATCTTAAAGTTGTAAAAAAGCTATTGGATTTTGCTGCTAAAGGTACTGAAGTTTATTACATAACGGGTAATCACGACGAAATGCTCCGTAAATTTAGCGATACATCTATGGGTAACTTTTCTATTGTAGATAAGGTTGTTTTAAATTTACATGGCAAAAAAGCATGGTTTTTTCATGGCGACGTTTTTGATAGTTCGGTAAATCACGCAAAATGGATTGCAAAACTAGGCGGTATTGGTTACGATTATCTCATTTTATTGAATAGGCTTGTAAACTGGGGGCTTGTAAAAATGGGCAAAGAACCCTACTCACTATCCAAAAAGATAAAATCGAGTGTAAAAAAAGCAGTTAAATTCATTTCAGATTTTGAGTCTACAGCTGCAGAACTAGCTATTGAAAATAATTACGATTTTGTTGTTTGTGGTCATATACATGAACCCAAAATAGAAACTATTACAAGTAAAAAAGGTAGTGTTACGTATTTAAACTCAGGCGATTGGATAGAAAACCTTACAGCATTGGAATATAACAAAAAACGTTGGAAAATGTACCAACATTCTAGTGAAGTAGTTGAGAAGGAAGATGTTAATATCGATAAAGAACTTAGTATTGAAAGTCAGTTAATTACTTCTTTACTTTTAAACGAAAATATAAAAACGCTCAAAAATTAGTTATATTAGCCACAAACTAATTTAACTTAAAAATGAGAAATAAAATTTTACTTTTTGGGCTAAGCCTATTCATCGTATCGTGTTCTAGCGATGATTCTAGCGAACCTACAGCCTCTTTAACTGATTTTTTACCCCTTACTGATGGTAATAATTGGACGTATGATGTTACAACAAATACTCCCGAAGGTGGTAATGGTACTGATTATTTGTACATAGCAAATGATACTGTTATTAACGGTACTACCTATAAAAAATTTAAAACCGAAAACCTTGCTCTTGGATTTTATTCCAACTCATTAGCTAATAATGGAGTAAGAAAATCTGACGACCAACTTTTGCTTACAGGAGCTGCAGCAATTAATTTTGCCGAAGAGCTTCCTTTTGCTATAGAGGTTAATGATTTTGTTATATTTAAAGAAAATGCAACCAATAATGAGACTTTAGGCTCATTAACAGGTAGTTTTCAAGAAGAAATTGAAGGATACAACGTTGTATTCCAATACGGTTTAACTTCGGTTGCAAAAGCAGACCTAGCTACTTACACCACTGATGTAGCTACTTATGCCAATGTAAAACCTATAGAAATTAAACTGAGCCTTAATGCTGTAGTAGAAGTTGAATTTTTAGGTACCACCATACCAGTAACCATTATGCCACAGCAGGACGTTGTAGTATCTATGCAATATTATGCTGAAAATATAGGTGTTGTACACGTGATTACAGATTTAGGTTACGAATTGGCCGATTTATCACAATACCCTATAGAAATACCAATTCCAGAATCGGTAGCAATACAGCAACAAGAAGTACTTATAAATTATACAGCAGAGTAATTTTAACAGAATTATAAGTGTTAAGATTTTAACAGTATATTTTCTTACAAAAACTAGCGCCATACTTTTGTACTAATAAAACTATTAAACTAATTATTATGAAAAAAGTATTTCTAGCCGCTATTATGCTAGTGGGTTTATCGATTAGTGCGCAAGCACAGGAAAAAAACGCATTGGGTTTACGTCTTGGAGATAACGACGGTTTTGGTGGAGAGGTGTCGTACCAACGTTACATTAGCTCTGATAATAGATTAGAGTTTGACTTGGGATGGCGTGACTCTAAAAATTATGATGCAATTAAACTTGCTGCGTTGTACCAATGGGTATGGAATATAGATGGTGGTTTTAACTGGTATGCTGGTGTTGGTGGTGGATTAGGAAGTTGGGAGTTTGACGATGGTAGGATTCCTGATGGTTTTGATGACGATAACGACAGTGGTACATTCTTTTTTGCTGCTGGTAATCTTGGTATAGAGTATAATTTTGATATACCAATACAGTTATCGTTGGATATACGACCAGAATTATATTTTGGTGATGATTTTAGAGAAGATGATTTCGGACCAGATATTGCGCTAGGTATTCGTTACAGATTCTAAATAATACATCTTTACATAAAAAAGCGGCTAAATTAGCCGCTTTTTTTATTGCAGTATAAACAACAGAAAATTATCTGATTAATTTTTTATACTTAATACGTTTAGGTGCTATATCGCCTCCCAAACGCTTTCTTCTGTTCTCCTCATATTCAGAGAAACTACCTTCAAAGAAATATACTTCGGAATTCCCCTCAAACGCTAGTATATGCGTACATACTCTATCTAAAAACCATCTATCGTGCGATATTATTACACCACAGCCTGCAAAGTTATCCAAACCTTCCTCTAAAGCTCGCAAAGTATTTACATCAAGGTCGTTAGTAGGCTCATCCAGCAGCAATACGTTACCTTCTTCCTTAAGTGTTATCGCAAGATGTAATCGGTTGCGTTCTCCACCCGAAAGTGCGGCTACTTTTTTGTTTTGCTCACTACCACTAAAGTTAAAACGGCTAAGGTAAGCACGAGAGTTTACTTGCCTTCCTCCCATCATAATAAGTTCCTGCCCGTCGCAAAAGTTTTCCCAAATGGTTTTTTCAGGATCAATATTGGAGTGTGACTGGTCTACATAAGCAATTTTAGCCGTCTCCCCTACTGTAAATTCCCCTTTATCGGGAGTTTCCTCACCCATAATCATTCTAAAAATAGTAGTTTTACCTGCACCGTTAGGACCAATAATTCCTACTATACCTGCTTGTGGCAGGGTAAAGTTTAAATCTTCGTACAACAGTTTATCGCCAAAAGCCTTAGCAACACCCTTTGCTTCAATAACATTAGTACCCAATCGGGGTCCGTTCGGGATGTATATTTCTAGCTTTTCGTCAAGCTGCTTTTGGTCTTCGTTCAACAGTTTATCGTAGTTTTGTAAACGCGCTTTTTGTTTCGTCTGGCGTCCTTTTGCACCTTGTCGTACCCAGTCCAGCTCACGCTCTAGTGTTTTACGGCGTTTAGAGGCTGTTTTCTCTTCCTGCTCCATACGTTTCGATTTCTGGTCGAGCCAAGAAGAGTAATTCCCTTTCCAAGGTATCCCTTCTCCTCTATCCAACTCTAAAATCCACCCTGCAACATTATCAAGAAAATAACGGTCGTGCGTTACTGCTATAACCGTTCCTTTATATTGCTGTAAATGTTGCTCCAGCCATAATACACTCTCGGCATCAAGGTGGTTGGTAGGCTCATCTAATAACAGTACATCAGGCTGTTGCAATAACAATCTACATAACGCTACACGTCTTTTCTCTCCACCCGATAATACGTTAATTGGCGTATCAGGCTCTGGCGTACGTAGGGCATCCATAGCTATTTCCAGCTTAGTATCAAGCTCCCAAGCGTTGGATGCATCTATTTTATCCTGAAGTTCTGCTTGCCTGTCCATAAGCTTTTGCATCTTCTCGGCGTCTTCATACACCTCAGGTAATCCAAAACTATCATTAATTTTATTGAATTCGTCAAGCAGTGCCACCGTTTCGGCAACACCTTCCTTAACAATTTCCATAACCGTTTTACTTTCGTCAAGCTGTGGCTCTTGCTCCAAATAACCTACAGTATAACCAGGAGAGAAAACAACATCGCCTTGGTAGCTTTTTTCTACGCCTGCTATAATTTTTAATAATGTTGATTTACCTGAACCGTTTAACCCTAAAATACCAATTTTAGCTCCATAAAAGAAACTTAAATAGATATCTTTTAAAACCTGTTTATTACTCCCTTGGTAGGCTTTGCTAACGCGGGACATTGAAAATATTACTTTCTTATCGTCTGACATTTAAATAGGTATATATTTGATTTTGTAAATATTGAATTAATCAACCTAAACTCTTCCTTTTAGTGCATTAAATGCCCAAGATATGGCAAAGAAGCCTACACCTACTACAGAGAAACCTATAGTATAATCTTTATATTTAAGTGCCCCGAGTAGTACTAGAGCGGTTCCGATGAGGAAAAGTATAAAGGAAGCCCACCCAAAGATGGAGTTTTTGTTCATTCCCATAATGACGTGTTTCTGAATTAAGTTTAGAAAAACAAATATCGGGATTAATTGTTTAATTAAAAATCTTTACCAACATCTCTTTCAGTAAATCGCCTTGCGGCACTGCATTAGCCCCTACTCCCTTGCTTTTTACATCTATATCCCTAAGTGTAGCTACTATACTACTTACTTTTCGCATAGGGTAATTGCGTATTGCTACGTCATAATCTTTTATAAAGTAAGGATTAATACGCAATAGTTTAGCTGCATTAGCGGGCGTTTTATCTTTAAGACCATGATATTGTAATAATTGCGAGAAAAAACCAAATATTAGCCCTGTAGTTAGTACAAGCGGATTGTCTTTTGCATTTTGCGAAAAGTAATCGGCTATTTTATACGCTTTCAATTGGTTGCGCTCCCCTATTGCTTTACGGAGTTCAAAAACATTATAATCTTTACTAATACCAATATTATCTTCAATAATTTTTGGCGTTATGGTACTACCCTCTGGCAAAATTATAGTGAGTTTATCCAGCTCATTACTAATTTTGCTTAAATCGTTCCCCAAAAACTCCACTAACATAGCTATGGCTTTAGGCTCTATATTGTATTTTTTACCTGATAGTACTCGCTTAATCCAGTCGCCTACTTGGTTTTCATACAGCTTTTTACTTTCAAACACTACACCTACTTTATTAAGCAGTTTTATTATCTTTTTTTGTTTGTTTACCGATTTGTATTTGTAGGCAAAAACCAGTACGGTAGTAGGTTGCGGGTTTTCGGCATACTTTTCTAATTTATCTATAGTACGGGCAAGTTCTTGGGCTTCTTTTACAATTACTACCTGTTTTTCTGCCATCATGGGGTAACGTCGGGCACTCGAAATAATTTCATCAATAGTTACATCTTTACCGTACAATACCGATTGGTTAAAGCCTTTTTCGTCTTCAGTTAAAATACTATTTTCAATATATTCCGTTAACTTATCAATATAATAAGGTTCTTCGCCCATAAAAAAGTAAATAGGTTTTATTACCCCTCCCTTAATTTCGTTAACTATTTTTAAAGCCTCGTCCAATGTATATACCGTATTTACAGATTCTGTTGTATTGTAATTGCAATGCGCTCTTAAAAAATGGTAAATTTGTGTGATGCAAAAATTGAATTTTCCAGAGTACCCATTCCGATTCAAAAATAGTGAAAATAAGACGGCTATTTTTGATGAAATTCGTAAAAAATTTATTGTACTTACTCCCGAAGAATGGGTACGCCAACATACTGTTCGTTTCCTTATAACTGCTATGCAGTACCCAAAATCGTACATAAATGTAGAGAAAGCAATTACTATACATGGTTTAACAAAGCGGTACGATGCTGTTGTGTTCCGACCTGATGGAACAATATTTTTGTTAGTAGAATGTAAAGCACCGAGCGTAGCAATATCGCAAGACACTTTCGACCAGATTGCACGTTATAATATGGTAGCTAAAGCGGAGTACATGATGGTTACCAACGGACTAAATCATTACTTTTGCCAAATGGATTACGAGCAGGAAAAATACGTTTTTTTGCGCGATTTACCCGAATTTAAAAAACAATAATGGTGCGTATAGCTATTGTAATATTAAACTGGAACGGTAAAAAATTACTAGAGGAGTTTTTACCCTTTGTGACAAAATACTCTCCTGAAGCTAAAATATATGTGGCTGATAATGCCTCTACAGACGATTCTGTTGCATTTTTAAAGTCGCACTACCCTACTATAGCGATTATACAAAATAAAACCAACTATGGCTATGCTGGTGGTTACAATAAGGCATTAGAGTATGTAGATGAGGATATTTATGTTTTACTAAACTCTGATGTAGAGGTTACTAAAAATTGGCTAACACCTGTTATAGCTACTTTTAAACAAGACGAAGAAACAGCCATAATACAACCCAAAATACTTGATTACTACAAACGTAACCATTTTGAGTATGCAGGCGCAGCAGGTGGATTTATAGATAAATACGGCTATCCTTTTTGTAGAGGTCGTATTTTTAATACCATAGAGGAAGATAGTAACCAATATGGCGATACTGAAATTTTCTGGGCATCGGGGGCTTGTTTGTTTATCCGAAAGGATGTTTTTTGGGAGCTTGGCGGTTTTGATGAAGACTTTTTTGCACACCAGGAGGAAATAGATTTGTGTTGGCGGGCTTTTAATGCTAATTATACCATTCGTGTTTGCACCAATTCAGTAATTTACCACGTAGGTGGTGCAACATTAAAAAACACCAGTCCCCGCAAAACATTTTTAAATTTTAGGAATTCGCTTTGGATGCTTGTAAAGAACGTACCTTCAAATAAATTGTTTACGGTATTGCTAATGCGATTGATTATTGATGGCGTTGCAGGTATGCATTTTGCCCTAAAAGGACAATTTTCCCACTTTTGGGCTGTACTAAAAGCACACTTCTATTTTTATTTAAAAATGCCCTACTTTTTAAAGAAAAGAACGAGCAAACAGCGCAGCGATTATTACAAAAACCGAAGTATTGTGGTGCGTTATTTTATACTGAATGGTAAAAAGTACATTGATAATTTTAACAATAGTTTATAGCTAATTTAGTTAATACTTTTCTTATAATAACTAATTTTGTGTAAAACTAAAATCTGATATTTTATGAAACGAATCGTTGTAATACTTGCCTTAGCAGGATTAACACTTACTTCTTGTGGTTCTAAGAAGAAGATCGCTGAACTTGAACAGAAAAATAAAGAGATTCAGGATATGCTGAATAGTACCACTTTAAAGTTAAATACTTGCTTGGCGGAAAAAGATGGTATGGCTGCTCGTATTCAGGATTTGAAGAATTCGAACGAAGACCTTATAAAGACAAGAGATGATTTTGCTACCCTATCTACCAAAGGGGCTGAAAATATTGAAAAATCGCTTGAGAGTTTGAAAGAGAAAGATCTGAAAATTTCCAGATTACAAGATGCACTTACCCGAAAAGACTCTGTAACACTAGCGCTAGTAACAAGTATAAAGCGTGCTGTAGGTGTTAACGACCCTGATATTGAAGTGAATGTTGAGAAAGGTGTTGTATACATCTCTATAGCAGATAAATTACTATTTAAAAGCGGTAGATATGAGGTTACTAACGAAGCTAAAAGAGTATTGGGTAAAGTAGCAGCTATAGTTAAGGATAAACCTGATTTTGAATGCATGGTTGAAGGTCATACTGATAATGTGCCAATTAACAACCCTGTATTAGTAGATAATTGGGATTTAAGTGTAAAACGTGCTACATCTATAGTTAGAGTACTGCAAAACGATTATAATATAGAGCCTAGTCGTCTTGTTGCCGCAGGTAGAGGTGAATATGTACCGCTAGAGGAAAATACTACTGCTGAAGGAAGAGCCAGAAACAGAAGAACAAGAATACTTATACTTCCTAAAATTGATCAGTTTTATGATATGATAGAAAAAGAAATGAAAAACCAGACTGGTAAATAAAGTATATAATTATTGTAATGTAATTTTTTAAGGCTACCCACATCGGTAGCCTTTTTTGTGCCCTATATCTTTAAGCGTTGTTATACAAACAATATAAAATGAACATTACCGAATGTATAAATAATTTTAATTTTTTGTTAAAAAATTATATTCTTATATTTTAAAATGTTTAAAAACCATTTTTTTAGTTATAAATAATATATTATGCGTACATTTATTTATTATCAATTAGGCTTAATTATTGTATTGTAACCTAGTATTTCATTAAATAATAGATATAATGGATAGATTTTCTACGTATTTTGATGATTCTGATATTTCCAAAAATCATGATGCTGAACACATATCCATCATTAAGGAAGAATATTTTTCTAGACTTATCGAATTTATACCTGCAATAATATATACTTGTGATGTAGAAGGTAGAATTACGTATTACAACAAAGCTGCTGCTAATTTTTGGGGTGCTAATCCAAAAATTGGTAAAGATTATTACTATACAGGTTGGAAAGCCTTTACTATTGAGGGTGATCCTCTAGAAATTGAGAAAACACCTATAGCAAAAGCATTAAAAGAAGGTAAATCATTTAACGAAGAAATTATAATAGAAAACGTCGAGGGCAAACGGTTTTATGTAGAATGTAGACCTAAACCGTTATTTAACACATCTGGGAAATTAATTGGATTATTGAATTCATGTGTAGATTTTACAAAATATCACATGATAAACAATAAGGAGAAAGAGAAATAATTTTATAAGCACATTGCGCTTTAAAAATGATATAGTACATATAGCTACTTGGTTATTACCGTAATGGCTATTAAACATTTTTAATATAGTTTTAATACAAAATTAAGGTTATATGGCATTAGTTTGCCGAAATTTGTTCTCGTTAACCAAAATAAACTAATTATGAAACGGAATACTTTAAAAAAGCGATTGAAGTACATGTTACGGATGACATTGAGAAACTACAAACAGAAAAGGCTACAAAAATATTTTATGACGTAACCTAAACCTGCTATAATCTATTAAAACATTACTTATAAGTTGCCACTTTTACTTTGTAATTAGTGGCATTATTTTTTGGTTCCAAATGGTTAATTTATCCAAAAAAGTCATTGTTGCATTCGCCCCGCTTGGCGATGGTAAAACGTCATAATGTATATTAAGTTTTCTACCTACATACTTATCATAATATGCTGCTGCCTTTTTACTAGAAAACAATACATACTTAATAGCTGGGTAGTTGGTATGGAATGCATCAAAATCGTTAGGCTTTTCGTTTTTTATATTACTATCCAAACTTCCTTCTCTTTCACAATATTGTAATACATCCCATAAAGCTATTTTATGTAGCCTTAATAACTCTATTCGTTCTTCGTAATTGTAGCTAAAAGGTTTGTCAAATAATGTGTATAATAATTTCCAGAACTGATTTCCTCTATTCCCATAATATTGCTGTAGTTCTAAAGATTTTTCACCAGGCATAGTGCCTAAAATTATAATTAGGGAATTAGGGTAGATTATGGGTAAAAACGAGTTTTTCATGATAAGTATTCGAAGTTTTACATTTGTGTTATACTATATTTAACATAGAAGTTAAACTATTGTTAGCAGCATATAATTTATGATTTTGTTAGTAGCTATAACCTAATGTATTGGATAAATTTGGTATGAATATTAATAATAACTACAACAAAATTAAACATTATGAGTACTGAAACGAAAATTAAAGAAGTAAAAACAAGTTCTGACGCAGCCGAAAGTCTTAGAGGTTTATACGTACATAGTCTTAAAGATATTTACTGGGCAGAGCAATCTTTATCTAAGTCATTACCTGCAATGATTGAAAACGCCACTACCGAAAGTTTAAAAAAGTCGCTTAAGGATCAGGACAGAGAAACTGATGAACAAATTTCGAGATTAGAAAAAGTTTTTAATATCGTAGGTGAAAAGGCCGAAGGTGAGAAGTGTGAAGCTATGGATGGTTTAGTGAAAGAGGCAAAACACATTATGGAGACTACGGAAAAAGGATCTGTTCGTGATGCAGGAATTATTGCTGCCTCGCAAAAAATTAAGCATTATGAAATAGCTACTTATGGTATATTATGTTCTTTTTCTAAAACGCTAGGTTATGATGACGTTGCTGAAATCTTGCATGAATCGTTACGTGAAGAAAAAGCAGCTGACCAGTCACTAACTGATAATGCATATAATGACATAAACTTTGAAGCTACCGAATAATTAAGAGCAAATAGAAACTGCATAATACAAATAAAGGCTACGAAAACGTAGCCTTTATTTGTATGTAATAAATTAGTATTTGTTTTTTATTAACCCAATACTTCTTTTACTTTTTTGCCTATCTCAGCAGGAGAATCTACAACGTGTATACCGTTCTCTCTCATAATACGCTTTTTAGCTTCCGCAGTATCATCAGCACCCCCTACAATTGCACCAGCGTGCCCCATAGTACGTCCTTTAGGTGCTGTTTCTCCAGCAATAAATCCTACAACTGGCTTTTTGTTACCGTCGGCTTTTATCCATTTAGCAGCATCAGCTTCAAGCTGTCCGCCTATCTCGCCTATCATAACAATACACTTTGTTTCTGGGTCGTTCATCAATAGTTCAACAGCCTCTTTTGTAGTAGTACCAATAATTGGGTCGCCACCAATACCAATTGCTGTTGTAATACCTAAACCTTGTTTTACAACTTGGTCGGCAGCTTCGTAAGTTAGTGTACCTGATTTAGATACAATACCAACGCCTCCTTGTTTAAACACAAAACCTGGCATAATACCAACTTTAGCTTCGCCTGGTGTAATTACACCTGGGCAGTTAGGTCCTACAAGGCGACAATCTTTATCTTGAATATAATCATAAGCTTTAATCATATCAGCAACAGGAATACCTTCGGTAATTGTAATAATTACTTTAATTCCAGCTTCTGCAGCTTCCATAATTGCATCTGCGGCAAATGCAGGCGGAACGAATATAATAGTTGTATCTGCACCCACTTTTTCTACGGCTTCGGCAACAGTATTAAAAACAGGACGGTCTAGGTGTGTTGTACCACCCTTTCCTGGTGTTACACCGCCTACTACGTTGGTGCCATATTCAATCATTTGAGTTGCATGAAAGGTACCTTCGCTGCCTGTGAATCCCTGAACAATTATTTTGGAATTTTTATTAACTAAAACACTCATGGATATTTTTTTTTAATTATTTATAATCGCAAGGCAAAAATAGCTTTTTACTTAAAATATATAAAGCTTTTTTTGATATTTATAGTAAAAGTTTATTCAACTTCTTTTATGTTATTGTAGGGGTAACGATATATAATAAAATTGGCATTATCTGCCCCGTATTGTTTTTCGTATTGTTTTTTAAATCTTTTATAATACCATACTTCAGGGTACGAGGTAACATTCATTTCGGTATATGCCCAATGTAGCACCGACAGTCTTGTTTTTCCGTTACAGACACTATTTTTACCTTTTGATAAATATTCCGAGAATTGTTCTGATGTTTTTTTATCATCAAAACAAATGTCCATTTTAAAGGTATTTCCTGAGTATAGGTTGGACGATAAATATTGCTGCCAACATCCTACAAAGCTTAATATTGGTAATATACCCCAAAAAAACAGTATAATCACATTTCTTTTTTTAGTGATTGCAATAAGGTTATATTCTGGTTTTGTTTCTCTTATAAATAGTAAATACAAAAGTAGTATTATACATACATTCCAAGGCCAAACAACGCTGTTATGGTTAACACCCAATGGTCCTAAAAGCAGCAATAGTAATATATGCATACTGATAAGCAGCAAAGCGGGAAGTTTTTTGTTTTTGAGTAAGAGTAAGGAAAGCCCTAAACATATTTCCAAGATTGGTAAAAGCAATCCAGCATAATGTAGTTTTACATTGTTTATAGTTGTATTGGGCAACCCAATAAAGTTATGCAATATTGTACGTTCCCAAATGGAGAATAAAAATGCGCCATTCATTTTATGAAAACCGCTATAAATGTAAGTAGATACTAGTATAAAAAATAGTCCGTTACGAGCTGCTTTTGGGTTGTTTTTGTTTAGAAAACATACTAACAGTATAAAAATATATTGGTACTCCCATGGTTGCCATCGTGCAACATCTAAAACACAGGAAAATAGTTCTGTAATGAGTATTACTAAGAGTAGTTTGTTCTTTTTAGGAAAAAGTAATAAAAGGAATAAACTTGAAATTGAAAGGACGAATAACGTGGTATGTAATGAGGCGGGAATAGTAATTGGTAAATTAAAAGCAGGAACTACAGGATACAGCCTGTTTGCCAACCAAAGGTTTATACTCATGAATTTTGCTATAATCCAAAAAAGAGCAACTATTCTTAAAAGTGAACTGTTTTGTAGCATTAATCATTAGTATATCTTTTGGTGCTACTCTACTTGGCTCATAAGGTAACCTTTGTATAATTTTCTTTCTTTTACTTCCCAAATAGCTACAAAATGCCCCAGTACTACTTCTTCATCTGGGTTTTCAAAAGCATGTACGTAATGGGTGTAGCGTACGCAAACTTTATTGCCATCGGCAATTATATTACCAATATCTAGCCTATAAGAAGAATATGCCTTCTTTAGTCCCGTTACCAGTTCTAAAAGATCATCTTTATCAAGCTCTAAATAGCCTTTAGAGCTACGCCACTCTACAGTTAAATCGTCATGTATAAAACGATTGGTAACTTCGAGATTACTAAAAGCGTCAGATTTATAATATGCCGTTACGAGTTCTTTTGCATCCATATTATTTTTATTCTTTTAGTTTTTCTAGAATTTCAGGTATACGTTTTACATTAAATAGCTGTTTCATTTTTTCTCTGGATTCTTCGGCAGGAGAACCAAAATATATTTTTCCGCTATCGATAGATTTACCTACTCCAGATTGTGCTAGTAATACAGCTTTACTACCAATGGTTATACCACTTGCCAAGCCTACTTGCCCCCAAATGGTTACTTCGTCTTCAATAATTACACAACCTGCTATACCTGTTTGTGCTGCAATAAGGCATTTTTTACCAATAATAGTATCGTGCCCTACGTGCACCTGATTATCTATTTTAGTACCTGCACCAATTGTTGTGTCGCCTGTAACGCCATTGTCTATAGTACAAAGTGCTCCTATGCCCACGTTATCCTCTATTACTACCCTGCCGCCTGACAGTAACTGGTCAAAACCTTCGGGGCGTTTTTTATAATAAAAGGCATCTGCGCCAAGTACAGTACCTGAATGGATAATTACATTGTTGCCAATTACAGCATTATCGTAAATACATACATTGGAGTAAATTCGGCAATTTTTACCAATAGTAACATTATTGCCTATAAAGGCATTGGGTTGTATTATGGTTCCCTCTCCTATTTTAGCCGACGGTGCTATGGTAGCACTTGCTGGCTGAAATGGTTTAAAATAGCTGGTTAACTTGTTAAAATCTCTAAACGGATCGTCCGAAATTAGTAATGCCTTACCTTCTGGGCAATCTACTTTTTTATTAATTAAAACTACTGTAGCTGCCGATTGTAATGCTTTGTCGTAGTATTTTGGATGATCTACAAAAACAATATCGCCTGCTGTTACTACATGAATTTCATTCATGCCGTGTACAGGAAAATATGGACTACCAACGTACGCACTACCAATAATTTTAGCAATGTCCTTTAAAGCATATACATTTGGAAACTTCATACTTAGGTTTGTATGTAATTATTTAAGTTGGTGGTACAATAGGTATTATACCACCAAGATACAAATTATATTATTCCTTTACACGCTCTTGGTAACTACCACTAGCAGTATCTATTTTTATTTTATCGCCTTCGTTAATAAATAACGGTACGTTTACTGATGCTCCTGTTTCTACTTTTGCAGGTTTTGTAGCATTTGTAGCCGTATTTCCTTTAACGCCTGGCTCTGTGTATGTTACTTCGAGCACTACAGAGGCTGGCATATCTACAGAAAGGGGTAAATCAGTTTCAGTATTTACAATAACCATAACTACTTCGCCTTCTTTAAGTAAATCTGGCGCATCAAGAATATCGCGCATTAATGATATTTGCTCGTAGTTTTCGGTATGCATAAAGTGGAAATCGTTTCCTTCGGCATATAAAAACTGATATTTATGTGTTTCTACTCGTACATCTTCAATTTTATGTCCTGCAGAAAATGTATTATCTAATACTTTACCTGTGGTAAGGCTTTTTAGTTTTGTTCGAACAAAGGCTGGACCTTTACCTGGCTTAACGTGTAAAAATTCTATAATTTTATATATGTCGTGGTTGTACTTAATGCATAATCCGTTTCTGATATCTGATGTACTTGCCATAATATTTTAATTTATTTTTTGATTGATTTATCTTCAATTTAATAGTTATTCCCAGAGTACCCCTTCATGATACCACGTGATGAATTACGGATTGCCATAATAATCTCGTCACGCTCTGGGGTAGCTTCCATTTCGCCCTCTATAATTTCGAGTGCTTGGGAAGTGTTGTAATTTTTTTGGTAGAGTATTCTGTAAATATCTTGTATTTCTCTTATTTTCTCCGATGTAAAACCTCTTCTGCGTAATCCTACAGAGTTTATTCCTACATACGAAAGTGGCTCACGTGCCGATTTTACGTAGGGTGGCACATCTTTTCGTACTAACGATCCGCCTGTTACAAAGGCGTGGCTACCAATGGTACAAAACTGGTGTACCGCTGTTAATCCTGCCAATACTACATAATCGCCTACTGTAATATGACCTGCTAGGTTTGTATTGTTTGAGAAGATGCAGTAGTTACCCACAACACAATCGTGTGCAACGTGCGAATATGCCATAATAAGGCAATTGTGACCTATTACGGTTTTTAAACGGTCGGATGTTCCTTTATTAATCGTAACACACTCTCTAATAGTCGTATTATCGCCTATTTCGGCGGTGGTATCTTCGCCTTTATATTTTAAATCTTGTGGTGGTGCGGCAATAACTGCGCCTGGAAATATGCTACAGTTTTTACCAATTCTTGCTCCTTCCATTATAGTAACGTTAGAGCCTATCCAAGTACCCTCTCCTATTTCTACGTTGTTATGTATGGTAGTAAAAGGTTCTATTACTACATTTTTGGCAATTTTTGCTCCTGGATGTACGTATGCTAGCGGTTGATTCATACAATTCTGTTTAGTTGTTTTTGACAATTTGTGCCATCAGTTCGGCTTCGGCAACTAGTTTACCGTTTGCATAAGCGTTTGCTTGCATGTGGCAAATTCCTCGTCGTATCGGAGAAATAAGGGTACACTTAAACACAAGTGTATCGCCAGGTAATACTTTTTGCTTGAATTTTACATTGTCAATTTTCATGAAATATGTAAGGTAATTTTCAGGGTCGGGAACAGAACTCAATATTAGTATCCCTCCTGTTTGTGCCATAGCCTCTACAATAAGTACGCCAGGCATTACGGGTGCTCCTGGAAAGTGACCAACAAAGAAGCCCTCGTTCATGGTAACATTTTTTAATCCTACCACATGATTTTCTGACATTTCGAGTATTTTATCTACCAACAAAAACGGTGGTCGGTGCGGTAGCATACTCATTATTTTGTTCACATCCATTAATGGCTCCTTGTGCAGGTCGTACACCGGAACTTGGTTGCGCTGCTCTATTTTTATGATTTTAGATAATTTTTTGGCAAATTGTGTATTTACAAAGTGCCCTGGTTTATTGGCAATAACTTTACCTTGTATGCGCATACCTACAAGCGCTAAATCGCCCACTACATCTAGTAATTTATGGCGTGCTGCTTCGTTAGGATAATGCAAAGTAAGGTTATCTAGTATACCGTTTGGTTTTATAGCTATACTATCTTTACCAAAGGCTACTTTTAGGTTTTCCATTGTTTCGTCAGATATTTCTTTATCTACGTATACAATAGCATTGTTAAGGTCACCTCCTTTAATAAGTCCGTTATTTAAAAGTGCCTCTAATTCATGTAAAAAGCTAAATGTTCTCGAGTCAGCTATTTCCGTTTTAAAATCGCTAAGTCTTTTTAACGTTGCATTTTGTGTACCTAATACTTTAGTACCAAAATCTACCATGGCAGTAATTTGGTAATCATCCGCAGGCATAACTATAATTTCGCTTCCCGTAACTTCGTCAGTATACGATATTACTTCTTTAACAACATATACCTGTCTTTCAGCATCTTGCTCCTCTATTCCTACTTTCTCTATGGCTTCGACAAAGTATTTGGACGATCCATCCATAATAGGTGGCTCAGAGGCATCAAGTTCTATTATAACATTATCAACATCGCAACCTACAAATGCAGCAAGCACGTGTTCTGATGTTTGTATTTTTACCCCTTTCTTTTCAAGATTAGTGCCACGCTGTGTGTTAACAACATAGCTAGCATCCGCTTCTACAACGGGTTGCCCTTCTAAATCTACCCTTACAAAAGTAAATCCGTTATTAACGGGAGCGGGTTTAAAAGTAATTGTAACTTCTTTACCAGTATGGAGTCCTACTCCTTTTAAAGAAATTTCACTTTTGATGGTGGTTTGTTTAACCATTATCTGATATTTTAGTTTTGTTGTTTCGCTTTTTCTTTAAGTTCGTCAATATCGGCAACTATTTTTGGTAAGTTCCTAAAGTGAACGTATGATTTATTAAAATCATTGTATCCTAGTGCTGGTGTGCCTTGTATAGCCTCTCCATCGGGTATGTTTTTACCTACGCCAGATTGTGCTTGTATACGTACGCCATCGCCAATAGTAATGTGCCCTACAATACCTACTTGCCCTCCTATGATACAGTTTTTACCTATTTTGGTAGAGCCTGCAATACCTGTTTGCGATGCTATTACTGTATTTTCGCCTATAACAACGTTGTGGGCTATTTGTATTTGGTTATCGAGCTTTACTCCTTTTTTAATAATGGTAGAACCTAACGTAGCTCTATCTATTGTAGTGCCCGAGCCTACATCTACATTATCCTCTAGTATTACGTTACCTATTTGTGGTACTTTGCTGTATACACCATCTTCATTAGGTGTAAAGCCAAAGCCATCGGAGCCTATTATTACGCCTGAGTGTATGGTACAGTTGTTACCCATTTCGGTTTCAGAATAAATACGTACTCCCGAAAATAATATGCAATTATCGCCAATAGTTACATTGTCGCCTATAAAACTGTTGGGGTATATTTTTACGTTGTTACCAATCTTTACGTTTTTACCAATGTAAGAGAAGCTACCAAGGTATAAGTTTTCGCCATACACTGTATCATCAGCAATAACGCTTGGTTGCTCTATACCCGATTTCATTAGTTTTACCTGATTATAATATTCAAGTAATTTTGAGAATGATTTATAGGCATCTTCTACCTTTATTAAGGTAGTGGTTATAGGTTCTTCTGGTTCAAACGATTTATTAACAATAGCAATACTGGCTGCTGTAGAATATATGTATTGTTGGTACTTGGGATTGGCTAGAAAAGTAAGCGACCCCTCTGTACCCTCTTCTATTTTAGATAGCTTATGTACTTCGGCATTAGGGTTGCCTACTATATCGCCCTCTAATATTCCCGCTATTTGTTCTGCTGTAAATTTCATTCCGACAAAAATATAAAATTATATTAAATCCCTGCTTTTTCCAAAAGTACTTTCGGAAAACACAAATAATATTTGGTAACAGGCTTGGACAGTGCATTTAAATTCAATTGATCTGATGCTGCTGCTACCTCTTCTACCGTTCCGTCCTTCCTTACTATATGTATGGGTTCGCCAGTTTTATTATATGCTTGGTTTTTTATTTCTCCTTTTAAAACAAAATAGCTTGCTTCCTTTTCTGTTATAGGATAAAGTGTTGCTAATTTTGCCTTTAGCTCCTTTGTTACCACTTTTTTAGGTTTTTCCGAGCTTAATCGTATCTTAGGTAAATCTCTATCAATAATCATTCGGCTAAGTTCGCTTAGCACAAAATCATCATGATATTGCCAATCTTTTATAGCACTAATTATATCAAAATCATCTAATCTCGAAAATGTTTGTAATACATCGTTATTAAAGTCTTCAAAATTAATTTTTTGTTGCATAAAAAATTGTAACGCTGCACTACATGGCAAAGTAATACCTCTTTGTGTTAGCTCCTTTGCACGCTTTAAAATTTTAGTTAAAACCAACTCGGCAGCTACACTTGTTTTGTGTAAGTAGGCTTGCCAATACATTAACCTACGAGCTACCAAGAATTTTTCGACCGAGTAGATACCTTTCTCCTCTATAACCAATACATCATCCTTAACGTTCATCATTTGTAGTAAACGTTCCGAGTTTATGTTGCCTTCAGCCACACCACTGTAAAAACTATCGCGTTTTAAGTAATCCATCCTATCCATATCCAACTGGCTGGATATGAGTTGTAACATGAATTTGCGATGGTACTCGCCTTTAAATATTTGAATAGCTAATGATAGTTTACCATCAAACTCGGCATTAAGTTTATTCATAAAAAACAATGATATTGCCTCATGATTCACGTTCTCTACAATACTATGTTCCATAGCATGCGAAAATGGACCATGCCCAATATCGTGCAATAATATTGCAATGCAAAGCGCATTTTCTTCATCCTCAGTTATCGCCACACCTTTAAACTTAAGTACCTGAATGGTTTTTTGCATAATATGCATACAACCCAATGCGTGATGAAAACGAGTATGGTGCGCACCAGGGTATACCAAGTACGACATTCCCATTTGGGAAATACGACGAAGCCTTTGAAAATAGGTATGTTGAATGAGGTCGTAAACTAATGGATTTGTTATGGATATAAACCCGTATACAGGGTCGTTAAGAATTTTAAGCTTATTAATCTCGCTCACAGTAAAGTTGAATTTTTAACAAATATAGTACTTTGTTTAAGGCTACTTATATTTTAAAGATAATTTAATACTTAGTATCTCCCCTTTGCTTTTTAAAGTTCTTAACCATTTTACCAAACTTCTTGGCCTTCTTTTTGCTCTCTTGTAAATCAGATTCAAAGTGTAGTTTTTCCTTTTCCATTTTTTGAAAATTCTGATAAGCAGCCTCGTCAATAAACCCATCTGTTACCCCTTGCAATACCGCACAACCTTTTTCGTGTATATGTGTGCAATTTTTAAATTTACAGTTTTGGGCATATTCAACAATGGTTTCAAATGTAGTTTCAAGTCCAATTGCAGTATCTGTAATGCCAATTTCTCGCATACCAGGATTATCAATTAAAATGCCACCACTATTTAAAACAATTAGCTCTCGGTGCGTTGTAACATGCTTTCCTTTATTTACGGCGGTGCTTATTTGTGCTGTTTTCATTTGTTGCGAACCTGCCAAGTTGTTTAGTAATGTAGATTTACCAACTCCCGAAGAGCCAAGTAAACAATAGGTTTTACCTTTTTGTATGACGCTTTGTAATGCGTTATAACCATTCTCTTGATTGTTTACAGTAATTACAGGCACTTCCTTAATCCGTTTGTTAATTTGATTGAGAATAAAACTTAACTCTTCATTACTTATTAAATCTACCTTACTAATTACAATTATAGGGTTAACATTTGATGCATTACAAATTGTTAAGTACCGTTCCAATCTGTTCAGGTTAAAATCCCTGTTAGCCGATTGTACTATCAAACCATAATCAATATTTGTTGCAATTATTTGTATGTGGCCTGATTTACCAACTGCCTGCCTTTCAATAATCGACTTTCGAGGATAAATAGCATGTATTAAGGCTTTTGTTTCATCATATTCCGAAAAAGCAACCCAATCGCCTACCGCAGGTAAATCATATCTGTCTTGTACTGTAAATCGTAACTTACCAATCAATTCGCCGTCAAATTCATTATCAGGTGTTTTAATAGTATACCTATCTTTATGTTCTAGTACTATTCTGCCCAGTAAAAACGAATTTAAATTTTGCTCGTTTTTATATTTTTCAAGGGTAGTATTATACCCTAAATCTTCATAAGTCATTATTCTATTTTTAGTTAATTGTGTTGTTAAATTTATAATATAGTAACAACAAATTCCAAGTAAAATAAATTAATTGGATAATAAATTATTACTCCATACACAACTGTTACCAATAATTTCGCGAATATAACATGCTTTTAACTTGCAAATAATTGAATTTAAACAATCAGTATAATAATTCAAAAATCCTTACTATTAAGTAATTACTTTTATACAATATTTAAGATAATAATCGTTAAATACATTTAACTTGCATATTTATTAATGAACGAAAATTCACTCATAATATGAATGAAATAAAGATACTTTGGGTTGACGATGAAATTGACATGTTAAAACCCCACATACTTTTTTTGGAGAAAAAAAACTATAATGTTACTACTGCCAATAATGGGCAGGATGCTATTGAGCTTTTTGGTCAAGAAAATTTTGATATTGTATTTCTCGATGAAAATATGCCTGGACTTACGGGTTTGGAAACATTATCGGAAATTAAAGAGTTAAAATCGTCCGTACCCGTTATTATGATTACTAAGAGTGAGGAAGAGTACATTATGGAAGAAGCTATTGGCTCTAAAATTGCCGATTACCTTATAAAACCAGTAAACCCGAACCAAATACTCCTGAGTTTAAAGAAGAATTTGGACAATTCGCGTTTAGTATCTGAAAAAACAACGCTCGACTACCAAAAAGAATTCCGAAAAATAGCTATGGATATGGCTATGGTAAATTCGTGGGAGGAATGGGTGGATATGTACAAACGATTGGTGTTTTGGGAAATGCAATTGGAAACAATTGAGGACCAAAGTATGGTGGAAATACTAGAGTCGCAAAAACAAGAAGCCAACTCACAATTTAGTAAGTACATCGAGAAAAATTATGCCAATTGGTACAAACCTGATGCCGACAAACCTATATTATCGCATAATGTTTTTCGTGAACTGGTAGTACCCGAAATACAGAAAAAACAACCTATACTTTTTGTAGTTATAGATAACTTGCGTTACGACCAATGGAAAGCTTTCCAGAGTGTGGTTAGCAACCATTACAAACTAGAAAAAGAAGAAGCCTACTACTCTATTTTGCCAACGGCTACCCAATATGCGCGTAATGCTATTTTTTCGGGGCTTACACCATTAGAAATGGAGAAAAAACACCCCGAGTATTGGAAAAACGATGTTGAGGAAGGCGGTAAAAACATGTACGAATCGGAGTTCCTTACAGCACATTTAAAACGACTTGGTCTTGGCATTAAACAAGAATATTATAAAATTACCAACTTTAAAGATGGTAAAAAGCTTGTAGATAACTTTAAAGGGCTTAAAGATAACGACCTAACTACAATTGTGTATAATTTTGTAGATATGCTATCGCACGCTAAAACAGAAATGGAAGTTGTAAAGGAACTGGCAAGTAACGATAAAGCGTACCGATCGCTTACATTAAGTTGGTTTAAAAACTCGCCATTATTAGAAATGATACAACAGGCACAAACTATGGGCTTTAAACTTATACTAACTACCGACCATGGTACTATAAACGTAAAAAACCCTAGTAAGGTAGTAGGTGATAGAAATACGAGTTTAAACCTACGTTACAAAACAGGACGCAGCCTTACCTTTGAGGATAGGGATGTATACCATGTAAAAGATCCAAAAAGTGTGCAATTACCTACTATAAACATGAGTAGTTCGTATATATTTGCTAAAAATGATTTGTTTTTGGCTTACGTAAACAACTTTAACCATTATGTAAGCTATTATCGTAATACCTATCAACACGGAGGCATATCGTTAGAAGAAATGATTATACCCTTTTTAGTATTTAATCCCAAATAAATAGGTTTTTATATATGGAAGTTACATTCGCTTTAGAAGAAATAGATACTGTAGCCAAACAGTTATTGGAAAGTGGATTAAAACAAATAGTAGTTTTTCATGCACCTATGGGCGCAGGAAAAACCACACTTATTAAAGCCATAGCACGTAGTATGGGCGTAAAAGATATTACATCTAGCCCTACATTCTCTTTAGTAAATGAGTACGAAACAGCAGACGGTAATCCGCTTTACCACTTTGATTTATACCGTATTAATAGCGAGGAAGAAGCCTACGACATGGGTATTGACGAATATTTTTATTCTGGAAACATGTGCCTTATAGAATGGCCTGAAAAAACACCTAATTTAATACCTTTAGATCACTCCTCCATAACCATTAAACAGTTATCAGATGGCAAACGGCATGTGACATTGAAATAGTTTTAACATCCGTTTTATTTTTGTAATTTAGAGCCAACTATCACATAACAACCATGCCACTAACTCCTTTTACCAAACAACAGCTACTCCCGCAAGAAGAAAAGCTAGAAGTAAGCAGGCAGCGTAGTGACCTTTTTATTGGTGTACCTAAAGAAACATCGTACCAGGAAAGGAGAATTTGCCTTACGCCCGATGCTGTAAACTCGTTAACAGCCCACGGGCATCGTGTAATGATAGAAGCAGGTGCTGGGGAAAGTTCGAGCTACAGCGATAAAGAGTATAGTGATGCGGGTGCAGAAATAACGTTAGATACAAAAAAAGTATTTAGTTGCCCTGTAATACTTAAAGTAGAGCCACCTACCGAGAAAGAAATTGAAATGATGAAACAGCAAACGCTGTTAATCTCTGCAATTCAACTCAAAACTCAAAAAAAAGAATATTTTGAAGCCCTAGCTGCCAAAAAAATAACGGCAATGGCGTTTGAATTTATTAAGGACGAAGATGGTTCGTACCCTGCGGTAAAACTACTAAGTGAAATTGCAGGAACAGCATCGGTGCTTATTGCTGCAGAGTTAATGATTAATCAGAAAATAGGTAAAGGGCTACTCTTGGGTAATATAACAGGTGTACCACCTACTGAGGTAGTTATTATTGGCGCAGGTACCGTTGCTGAATTTGCTGCCAGAACAGCTATAGGGCTTGGTGCCAACGTTAAGGTTTTTGATAACTCTATAACAAAATTGCGCAGGTTACAAAACAATTTAAACCAACGCATATTTACCTCTACCATACAAGAAAAATCGTTACTAAAAGCACTAATGCGTTGCGATGTGGCTATTGGTGCTATGCGTGGCAAAAACCGTACACCCATTATTGTTAGCGAAACTATGGTAGAGCACATGAAAAATGGTGCCGTAATTATTGATGTTTGTATTGATACGGGAGGTTGTTTTGAAACGTCGGAAATAACTACACATGAAAAGCCGACTTTTATAAAAAATGAAGTAGTACACTATTGTGTGCCCAATATACCCTCACGTTATTCCAAAACAGCTTCTATGTCACTAAGTAACATCATAAGTCCATTCCTGTTACAAATGGCAGAAAACGGTGGTTTAGAGAGTTCTATTCGTTGCAATACAGGTTTTAAAAATGGTATTTATTTTTATCACGGATTACTTACCAATAGATTAATAGCCGATTGGTTTTCGTTATCCTACCGAGATATAAACCTGATTATATTTTAGTTAATAAATCCAATTTAAATCCTAAACTTCTGCATTTTCAGGTTGTTTATTTTCATTGCCATTCTCCTTATCAACTATAAGTTCCTTCTCCTTTTTAGTCGAGAGAGTACCCATCATCATAATTAATGATGTAAGTATTATAACCTGAATAATTAATGAACGGTTAATAAATGGTAAGCGGTCTTCCAACGAAAGTGATAGGAATAACAGTATGGTTATTAATCCTCTAGGTGCTATAAACACTAAAGGTATTAAGTTTGTTCCTGCTATTTTAAGCGCAATAATTCTCAATAAGTAAATACCTCCCGTTATAGCTAAAGAATAGATTAATACTTCGGTATTTAGTACTTCGGTAGCTTCTATTAAAAAACCAAAAAGCAAGAAGAATAGTGCGCGTACTAAAAAAGTTGCCTCTATGGTAATTTCTCTAAATTTATATACTTCACGCCTTAATACTCTTGGTTTTAGGTGCTGTATCCATTTAAAGTGTCGTATACCATTTAAATTATTCAAAAATAGTCCGAAAACCAATATAAATACTAACGATGGTAGTTTGAACTCCTTAGATATTTCGTAAATTAATATCACTAAAAATATTATAGGTACAAATTTTATATGATGCTCCAACCTACTTAGCATAAACGCTAGTATACCTGTAGCAATAAACGAGATTACTATAATAATTAAGAGTTGTATTAAAAACGACCCAAAGGCTGCAAAACCAATGGTTTCGTGCATAGTAATAAAGTTAAAAAATATAACTCCTATAATATCGGATATACTGGTTTCATAAATAACAAATTCCCTATCGGATTTTGTAAAGGCCCGTACACTGGGTATGGCTACAGAGCTACTAATAACAGCTAATGGTATGGCGTTGGCAAGGCATATTTTAAAATCTACACCGCTAAGGTAATTAAACACAAACGCTAATATTAACGCGTAGGTTACAAGCGGTAAAACACCTAACGCTACCGATTTTTTAATAATGGGCAGCCTGCTTTTTGTAAGCTCTAATTCTAAAGCACCTTCAAGTACAATAAGTATAAGCCCAATAGTTCCTAATATAGGTAGTACATTTTTAAGGTCGATAAGATCGATACCAAAAAAATTACAAAGTTGTCGTACAAAAAAACCAAGTAGTAGTAAAAGTAATACAGAGGGTATTTTTGTTTTCGAAGAGGTTAAATCAAATATATAGGCTAGTAGTACAAGTAAACAGAGTACCAATATAATTCCTGCGGTCATGGTGTTAACTTTAAAAGTGACTAATTTATACTTTTATATCTTTAAAATGCAATAAACGCATCGCTTTTTATCATTAATTGGTGTAAAAATTTGCTTTACGCTACTTGTTCTTCGATACAAAAAAGTAGAAATAGACTTATAATTGCTATACTTCAGTAAGTTAGCTTACGTACACAACATTTAATCTGATATTGGCTAATATTGTAAAAAATATAACGTGTTTATTCAACAAGGTAATATTCTAATGCTACAACATAGTCCGTAAAGTCATAACCAATTCGCTATCTTTGCAGAAAATACACAAAGAATGACCACTTTTAACGATTTCGACCTTCCAAAATCATTACAAAAAGCATTAGACGATATGGGGTTTGTAACCCCTACTCCTATTCAGGAGCGTGCCATGCCTGTAATACTATCAGGTCGGGACATGATGGGGATTGCACAAACGGGTACGGGTAAAACATTTGCCTACCTATTACCTATACTAAAACAATGGCGTTTTGTGCAGGCAGACACTCCACGTGTAGTTATTATAGTGCCTACACGAGAGCTTGTGGTACAGGTAACCGAAGAGGTTGAAAAACTAACAGCCTACATGTCGGTACGTGCTTTAGGTATATACGGTGGTGTAAATATTAATACCCAAAAAACAAAAGTTTACGAAGGTGTAGATATACTTGTAGCTACCCCTGGGCGATTGATGGATTTAGCACTAGATAATGTAGTGCGTTTTGATGCTTTACAGAAATTGGTTATTGATGAGTTTGATGAAATATTGAATTTAGGATTTCGCGTACAAGTAACATCAATACTATCGATGATGAAGCAGAAAAGGCAAAACATCCTTTTCTCTGCTACAATGACGGATGATGTGGATGAAATGCTAAACGATTTTTTCGATTTTCCAGAAGAGGTTTCACTAGCGGCATCAGGCACACCGTTAGAAAAAATACAACAATTAGCGTATCATGTCCCTAATTTCCTAACCAAAATAAATCTATTAAAGCATTTATTGCAAGAGGATGGTTACAATAGGGTACTTGTTTTTGTAAATAACAAGCGTGTTGCCGACTTGGTTATGGAAAGCCTTGAAGAGGATTTTGATGGGCAATTTGGCGTTATACACTCCAATAAATCGCAGAATTATCGCTTAAATACTATGGCATCGTTTCAGGAAGGCGAACTAAGAGGTATAGTTACTACCGATGTTATGGCAAGAGGGCTAGATATTACCGATGTTACCCATGTAATAAACATGGAATTTTCTGAAGCTCCAGAGCAGTACATTCACCGTATTGGACGTACAGGTCGTGCCGATAAAACAGGTACTGCAATAAGCCTAATAAGCCCTAAGGAGCAAGAATTACAGATAGAAGCAGAGATACTTATGGAAAAGGAACTGGAATTACTGCCTATTCCAGAAAGTGTTGTTATAGCCGACCGTTTTTTGGATTTTGAAAAAGAAAAACAAAAGGTAAAAATACTACTAAAACGACCTAAGCAAGAAGGTGGCGAGGCTTTTCATGAAAAGAAAGATAAAAACAAAAAAGTAAACTTGGGCGGACCAGGGAAAACCAAGCCCCGTAAAACCAAACCAAGAAATCGTGGCGCAGAAAAAACCAAAGCCGCTAAACGAAAAAAAAAGAGATAACACCTTGAATAGTTGATTGATATAGGCATCTTTTGCTATTTAAAATTTAAGCCTGTTAATAACTTTATAGTTTAGGATAAAAATTAGTATTTTTGACAAACTTTAAAACGAATGCAGTTTAAACATCCAGAAATTCTTTACTTTCTTTTCCTGCTGGTAATTCCAATTCTGGTACATCTATTTCAATTGCGTCGTTTTCAAAAACAGTACTTTACCAATGTACAGTTCTTAAAAGAACTAAAAATGCAAACCCGTAAAAGTGCTGTAATCAAAAAATGGTTATTACTCGCTACCCGACTGTTATTATTAACAGCACTCATTATAGCATTTGCACAACCTTATTTTAATGCAAACGATACCGAGAACAGCAGTAACGAAATGGTTATACTATTGGATAACTCATTTTCCATGCAAGCAAAAGGCAGTAAAGGCGAATTATTAAAACGTGCCGTTCAGGACATACTAGAAAACACGCCCGAAAATCAACAATTTTCACTACTAACCAATACTGGAGCTTTTTGGGATACCGATAGTAAATCGATACAAAAAGAACTCCAAAACATACAATACACAGATGTTCCTTTTCGTCCTGATTTTTTACTCACCAAAGCAGCAACCAAAAAACCCAATACAGGTAAGGATATTATACTAATAACAGATGCTATAGGATTGGATAATAAAACCACAAGCAAACTTACTACCCATAGCCCTATATACACCATAATACCTGAAGCCGAGAATAATAGTAATATTAGTATCGATAGTGTGTATATTGCACAAGCATTGGATAATTTTTACGAAATAAAAGTAAATATGCAAGCCTACGGTACTATTAAAAACGAAGTACCCATTGCATTGTATAACACCGATGAATTGGCAGCGAAAACCGTTGTAAGTTTTGATACGCCAAAACAATCAGTAGTATTTACACTACCAAAGGCAGATTTTCATGGGTATGTAACAGTAACCGATAACAGCCTTACCTACGATAATACCTACTATTTTAGTATCTCGCAACCCGAAAAATCAAATGTATTAAGTATCGGTACTGATGCTAAAAATAAATTCTTATCGAGAATATACACCGATGACGATTTTAATTTTACAGCTTCAGAATTACGAACATTAGATTATAACATTCTGGAAAAGCAAGACGCTATAGTGCTTAATGAATTAACCGAAATACCGCAAGCATTAACAACTACATTAAAATCGTTTTATGATAAAGGCGGTAATATTATTTTAATTCCTGCGCCCGATGGTAGCATCCAAAATTTAAATAGTGTTATTACCAATTTCGGTAACGCTATATACAATACCCAAACTACTACCGAGAGGCAAATTACCCAAATAGCATTCAATCACCCATTATACCGCACCGTTTTCGAGAAGAAAACTAAAAATTTCCAGTACCCTAACGTAAGTAAAAGTTATACCATTTCGGGTAACGGGCTACCCATACTTACTTATGCCGATGGTACACCTTTTGTAACCTCGTTTACCAATACAATTGGTAATGCTTACCTGTTTGCTGCGCCTATAAATACTACAAACAGCAATTTCCAAAACTCGCCACTAATAGTACCCACACTATATAACATGGCGCAAAACAACAATAAAACAGGAGTAAACGCAATAACCATTGGTGCAAGTAAAAGTTTAATTACAGATGTTTTATTAACTAAGGATGAGGTAGTAACCGTTAAAAATAAATATACCGAATTTATACCAATGCAGCAAGTACTAAGCAACAAAGTAAAATTATCTTTTGGCGACTATCCCGAAAAAGCAGGCAATTATTCAGTGTTTAAAGGAGATAATAAAGTGCAAAATATTAGTTTTAATTACACCCGTAACGAAAGTAACTTAGCATTGCAAAATAAAAACATACTACGCGATTTTACCGAAACAAAATCGGTTGCAACGGTGTACGATGCTATACAATCAGAACGAACTGCCGATGAACTTTGGAAATGGTTTGTTATTGGCGGATTACTATTTTTATTGATAGAACTCTTTATTCAAAAATTTGTAAAATGAAGCTACTCGTTAAAAATGCCACCATCATGGATAAAAACAGCTCGTATAACAACAAGACTGTTGATATTAAAATTGAAAATGGTATTATAGCAAAAATAGAGAAGAATATACCTTCAGAATCAGACTTTGAGGTGGTTGAACTTGATAACCTGCATGTGTCGTGTGGGTGGTTTGATAGTAGCGTAAGTTTTGCCGAACCAGGTTATGAAGAAAGAGAAACTATAGCCAACGGGTTAAAAGTAGCGGCGTTAAGCGGTTTTACCAATGTAGCTTTGCAACCCAACGGTAACCCAATAGCAGACACTCAGGCAGACATTCATTTTTTACGAGGTAAAGCCGTAGGAGCTGCAACAAATGTACATCCTATAGGCGCACTCACTAAAAATAGTGAGGGTAACGATATAGCAGAGCTTTTTGATATGCAAAATGCAGGTGCGGTTGCTTTTGGCGATTATAACAAAGCCATTAACAACGCCAACATATTAAAAATTGCATTGCAATATGTACACGATTTTAATGGTTTGGTAATTGCCTATGCACAAGATAGTGCCATAAAAGGCAAAGGCGTAGTACACGAAGGCACTGTTAGTACCCAACTAGGATTAAAAGGCATACCTGCACTTGCAGAGGAACTACAAATAATTCGAAATTTATTTTTGTTAGAATATACAGGGGGTAAAATGCACATTCCTACCCTATCTACAGCAAAATCGGTACAATTAATTCGAGATGCCAAAGCCAAAGGGCTAAATGTAACGTGTAGTGTTGCTGTACACCATTTGGTGCTTACAGATTTTATATTATTTGATTTTGATACCCGCTATAAAGTTACGCCTCCATTAAGAACAGAAACGGATAGAAAAGCACTTATTGATGGTGTTTTGGATGGTACTATAGATGTTATAACGTCTGACCATAACCCTATCGACATCGAAAACAAAAAAATGGAGTTCGATTTGGCTAAAAACGGAACTATTGGTCTGGAAAGTGCTTTTGGGGCATTATTAAATGTTTTACCATTAGAGGTAGTTATTGAAAAACTTACTGCTGGTAAAAGCTTATTTAAAATTGAAGATAATGCTATAACAGAAGGAAATCCAGTATCAATTACGTTGTTCAACCCTGATATTAAATACACGTTTGAAGAAAAAGACATACACTCAAAATCTAAAAACGCAGCTTTATTGGGTATGGAATTAAAAGGCAAAGCGTACGGAATTTTTAGCAACGGGCAATTAGTACTTAATACATAACGTTATGAAAAAATTAGTTGGTGCAGTTATAGCACTCGTAATATTTGCAGCTTGTAATAATGTGGCTGATAAAGCTAAAAACACAGTAAATAAAGGTGGTAAAGCCGTTGGAGAAACAGCAACAGAGTTTATTGATGGTATTTCCGAAGGGGTTAATAAAACTATTGAAAGTAAGATAGAATTATCTGAAAATTTAAAAAACAAGGGGATTAGCATCGGCAAGTATTACCTCGAAAATGATGCTGCCTCTGGAAATAAAAACAAACTTGTAGCTTATATTATTACAGAAAACGATTTTAAAGGAGAGCTTACTTTTAAAGTTTTTGACAAAGAAGATATTGAATTTGGAAGGCAAAAAATTGAAATAGTAAGTAAAGCTGGTGAGGCAAGATATTATGATATTATTTTTGACCCGAGAACTAATATTGACGGGAAAAGCGTTATAAAAATTAATTAAAATGAATTCGATTACCGAAGAAGGAAAAAAAATAGCCATAATAAGCTATGTAACCATATTTGGAGCCGTAATAGCTATGGTAATGAATAATGAAAAGAAGCATCATTTTGCCTCTTTTCACATACGCCAATCTTTAGGTGTAATACTAACATTTTTTGCACTAGGGTATCCTGTAGGTACATTTGATAGTTGGATGGTTACAGGACCATTTTATATTTTCTTCTTTGTACTATGGCTATATGGTTTTTTAGGTGCTTTACAAGGAAAAATGAACCTTATACCATTATTGGGCAATTTATTTCAAAAAATATTTAAAGGATTGTAATGCAGCAAAATTTATCACTATACCACTTAGTAAGGGAACCCAAAGTAAAAAAAGATAAAAATCCATTATTAGTATTATTGCACGGTTACGGGAGTAATGAGGAGGATTTGTTTTCGTTTGCAGCACAACTACCCGATGAATACTTTGTAGTTTCGGCAAGAGCTCCCTATGCCCTACCGCCTTATGGTAACGCATGGTACGCTATAAATTTTGATGCCGATATGAACAAATTTTCGGATAATGAACAGGCAGTAAAATCGCGTGACCTTATTGCAAAGTTTATAGATGAACTTATTGCAAATTACGCCATAGACGGGGATAACATTGCATTGGTAGGATTCAGTCAAGGTAGTATCTTAAGTTATGCCGTTGCATTAACATATCCCGAAAGGGTAAACCGCGTAGTTGCCCTTAGTGGTTATTTAAACACCGATATAATAGAACAGAGCAGTAATACTACTGCTATTAATAAACTTCGTTTTTTTATATCGCACGGTACTGCAGACCAAGTTATACCTGTAGATTGGGCAAGAAAAGCTCCTGAGGCTATAAAAAGTTTAGGAATACCTGCCGAGTACCACGAATATCCTGTTGGGCACGGCGTGGCACCCCAAAATTTTTACGATATGGTAGTATGGCTTAATAAATAAGCTATTTATAGCCATTGTGCCATACTGATAAAATTGACCGATTAGTACATCATGCTATTGGCATGCAATAACGTTTCCATAGTTTCGTAGGTTACCTCGCCATTATCTTCAATAAAATATTTTATAAGTACTTCACCCCAAGCCTTACCGTCAGTAAAGTCGGCAATAATCCATCGGTGATTAACTATCTTAATTTTATTAATTTTAAAAGGCTCTCCATTTATTTTTGGATAGTGTACTAAAGGGTTTCCTTCAGGGCTTTTATTTTGTACATAAACACCATCTCTAATTTTTATAATTAGCTCATCAATACCCTCATTACCAAAATATTTACGTGCATTTAGGTTTTGTTCTAACGAAAAGTAGTCGGCACGCTCCAAATTATCGGTAGTAGTATCTAATTCTGCTTTAAGGGTATCTATTTTTGTAGCAAGGCTATCTATTTTTTCGGTATCGTATTTTTGTTGCTTACTGTAGTACACATAAGTAAATACGTTAATTAATGCTGCAAAAATAAATAGGTATAACAGTAAATTCTTTTTCATAATTATATTAAATCGTTATTTCTAAATTGTCGTATGCCAAAAATACATTTTCTGGTAATTCCTTTTGTACTTCTTCATGAAAGCCCATTAAATGGCTAATGTGTGTTAAATAAGCCCTTTCGGGCTTTACAATATTTATAAAATCCAGAGCGTCTTGTAGGTTAAAATGTGTTGGGTGTGGGGCTAACCTTAGTGCACTAACTACAAGCACTTTTACGCCCTTTATTTTAGCTACTTCTTCGTCTGCTATAGTTTTTACATCAGTCAAGTATGCAAAATCGCCTATTCTGTAGCCCATTATTTCCAATCCACCGTGCAGGGCTATAAAAGGCTGTACCGTTTTGTTACCAAGAGTAAAGGGCTCATTATGTTTAACCTCAATTACGTTTACCGATGGTGCACCTGGGTACTTATTTTCTGTGGTAAAAATATAATCAAAACGTTTTTTTAGGCTATCTAGTACTCTTTTTTGGGCATAAATAGGAACATCGCCTTGTTTGAAGAAAAATGGGCGTATATCGTCTAAACCCGCCGTATGGTCAGCATGTTCATGGGTAAACAATATACCATCCAGTTTTGGGCATTTAGATACTAGCATTTGCTGCCTAAAATCAGGACCACAATCTATTACGTATGAGTAATCGTCCCAATGAATCCAAACAGAAACACGAAGGCGTTTATCCTTACTATCGTTACTAAGGCATACGGGATGATTAGAGCCGATCACGGGGATTCCTTGCGAGGTTCCAGTACCTAAAAACCAAACTTTCAAAATCGTTTATTTTAGTACAAAAATAACACTATTTGTTTTATTAAACTGCCTGAATTTTTAACTTTGCATATATAAAATACGGCTATGAAATCAATCAAGACAAACATAATGCTAAAGGGAGATAAAGTTATAGAGCATATTCCCTCTATAAAAGATAAAGCACTGCGTATAAATCTTAACGAAAACATCTATGGTACGTTTTCTGAGATTGGTGCTGGGCAGGAAACTGTACGTAATTTCTTTAGAGCAGGAGGTTCGTCTGGGACTATTGCAAAAGCAATGTCTGCTTACGATAAAGATTTTAGTGACGCCATATATGGTATGGAGGACGATGGTAGGTATGTTACCGAAAGTAGGCTTAAAAAAATGCTTATGCATGAGGTGCATATTATTGAAGAACGCTTGGACAGGGATAAACACCCGCACAAAATGTTTTTTAGCTATGCTAATACAGTAGCTACCATTGATTTTGCCAAACAATTTAAAGGACACGGCTGGGTAGGTATTAAATACCAAGTAGAACCTGAGGAGGATTACAACGAGATAATACTGCACGTACGTTTTAAAGAAAATGATGCACGCTTACAACAAGAAACCTTGGGTATATTGGGCGTAAATCTTATTTATGGAGCATACTATAAGTACAGTAGCCCAAAAAAATTACTACGTTACCTGTACGACCATTTGGATAAAGACCAGCTTGAGATAGATACTATTAATTTTTCGGGTCCCCGTTTTGCTGATGTAGACAACCGATTAATGAGTTTACAGCTAGTTAAAAACGGAATGACTGATGCGGTTATGTTTAATCCACAGGGTAAAAACGTTTTACCTGCCGCAATTTTATACAAAAAGAATATTCTTGCACTTAGAGGTAGTTTCAGACCTGTTACTAAGGTAAACATTGATATGCTCGAAAAATCGTATGACATGTTTATTAAAGAAAATAGGGTTAATAAAGATAAAACACTGGTTGTTTTTGAAATTACACTATCCAACCTTCGCTCTGAAGGTGAGATTGATGAGCGTGACTTTATGGACAGAGCCAAACTGCTTTGCTCATTAGGGCAAACAGTAATGATATCTAACTTCCAAGAGTACTATAAGGTTGTGGAATATTTCTCTAATTACACCAAAGCTCGTATGGGGCTTGCCATGGGTGTAAATAACCTTATTGATATATTTGATGAAAAATATTACCGCCACTTAAGTGGCGGAATATTAGAGGCTTTTGGTAAGCTGTTTTACAGAGACCTTAAAGTATTTTTATACCCGATGAAGGATGAAAACAACGAGCTCATAACATCCGAAAACATTAAGGTACACCCAAGAATGAAGGAACTTTATAAATTCTTTAAATTTAATGGTAAAGTAATGGATATTGAAGATGTACATGAGGACAACTTAAATATCTTTTCTCGCGAAGTACTTAAAATGATAAGCAAAGGGCAACCAGGCTGGGAAGGTATGTTACCCGAAGGTATTGCCGAATTAATTAAAGAAAATAACCTGTTTGGTTGTAAACCCGATAAAGTACTTGCTGAGCATAAAAAATAAACCTTGCAGAACAAAGTAATTGGTATAATGGGCGCTATGCCCGAAGAAATTGAAGATGTTGTTGCCTTGTTGAGTAACCCTGTTACAAAAATAATTGGAATGCGACGCTACACCTATGGTACTATTAATGGGGTAAAAACTGTTGTTGTATTTTCACGATGGGGTAAAGTTGCCGCTTCGGCTACAGCAGCTACTTTGGTAAATGTTTTTAATATAACAGAACTTATTTTTACAGGTGTTGCAGGAGGTATAAGTCCTGAGCTAAAAATAGGAGATATTGTTATTGGTACCAAGCTAATACAACACGATATTGATGCCCGACCATTAATGCAACAATTTGAAGTACCACTACTAGGCAAAACCTATTTTGATGCACCCACCATTCAATTAAATAAAGCCCAAAAAGCAGTTACTACTCTAATTGATGAATCTGGTATACATAAGGTTATAAATACAACCACCCTATCCAAATTCGACATTAGTACTCCTACTCTACATACAGGTATTATTGCTAGTGGCGATACATTTTTTGCAAGTAATACCAACAAGCAAGCGTTGCTTAAAAAATTACCCGAAGTATTGTGTGTAGAAATGGAAGGTGCTGCTGTGGCACAAGTTTGCTATGAGTATAATATACCATTTACCGTTATTAGAACGATTTCTGATACTGCAGATGACAAGTCGGTAACAGATTTTCCTGAATTTATTGCAAATGTTGCTAGCAAATACACTTTTAGTATTATAACCAGTTTGTACGCCAGCCAATATGTAATTATAATTTAAGCTAAGTCTTCGTACTTCGCTCTTACAAAGCTAAATACTCCGTAGCAAACTAAGCCCAACCCTATTGCTGCCAACAGGTATACGCCATACGGTGCATCACTTATCGAACTCAAAGCTTCTGATGTTCCTCCTGCCTGACTAGCATTGGCACTCATAGCCGCTTTACCAAGAAGCCACGCTAACAACAACCAAACTACACCTCGTGCCATGTAGCCTACTTTACCTGCTACCAATACCACATCTTGGCTTTTTCCAGTTACAGTTTCGTCAACATGCTTTTTAAACTTTTCCGAGTATCCATAATAAATCTGGTATATACCCACGGCAACAAAACCAAGTGCCACCACACCTATTAACCACTGCCCCGCAGGCTCTTGCATAATGGTACGGACTACATCTTGTTTTTTATTACCAGAACTCGATGCGCTATTTAGTACCCTTTTAATTACACTTACCGCTAACAAACCGTAAGATATTCCACTAAAAAGGTATCGGACACTCTTAACCTTATCTTTTTTATCTTCTTTACCGCTATCTTTAAGTGTACGAACAAACTCAATAAATCGCCAAATACTATAACAAACTAGCCCAAGTGCCAGTACCGCAAGTAATATTTGTCCGCCAGTTTGCTTATCTAAAAAGTCCAGTACCCCTTTTTTACTAGCATTATTTACAGACTGACCGTTAATGTTAAAGGTTGCCATAAATGCAATAGCACCTAGCAAGCAATACACTATGCCTTTAGTTATTAAACCTATACGACCTACTATTGCTATGTTATTTTGGGTATTGTTATCCATTATATTACTTTAATTGTTTATTATTCAAAGATACTTCATCAAAACAGTTAATTATATGTAATAACTTATAATACTATGCTAAAGTATTTATAAAAAAATCAGCCACTTGGCTGATTTTTTTAATCTAATATCTGTGCTGCATGTGCTTTTGTTTTTACTTTGGTAATGACTTCATCAATAATACCTTCTTCATCAATTACAAAAGTAGTACGATGGATACCATCATATTCTTTGCCCATAAACTTTTTAGGCCCCCATACGCCAAAAGCATTAATTACAGACTTATCCTCGTCAGCAAGCAACGGAAACGGAAAATTGTACTTTTCCCTAAATTTTCCTTGCTTTGCCTGCGAATCGGCACTAACACCTAAAAGCGCATAGTTATCGGCCTCAAAACGTTCGTAGTTATCGCGTAAATCGCAAGCTTCGGCAGTACAACCTGGTGTACTTGCTTTAGGATAAAAAAATACTACTAGTTTTTTTCCTTTGTAATCTGCAAGTGTATGTTGGTTACCATCTTGGTCTGCTCCCGAAAAATCAGGTGCTTTATCACCTTTTTTTAGTGTTGTCATAATGTTATATTTGTTTTGAATAAAATTAGTGAAAATGACCAAAGCAGAAAAGGTACAATTTGTTATAGATACGTTAAATGATATTTACCCCACCATACCTATACCTTTAGACCATAAAGACCCTTACACCTTACTAATTGCCGTACTAATGTCCGCACAAAGCACCGATGTACGTGTAAACCAGATTACACCCTTACTATTTGAGCGTGCCGATAACCCGTATAGCATGGTAAAATTATCTGTAGAGGAAATACGAGAGATTATAAAGCCTGTCGGATTATCGCCAATGAAATCCAAAGGCATACACGGTTTATCTGAAATATTGATTGAAAAATACAATGGAGAAGTACCTGCAAGTTTTGAGGCATTAGAGGCATTGCCAGCCGTGGGGCACAAAACCGCAAGCGTTGTAATGAGTCAGGCATTTGGTATACCTGCTTTTCCTGTAGATACCCACATTCATAGGCTTATGTACCGTTGGGGTTTTAGCAATGGAAAAAATGTAGTACAAACAGAAAAGGATGCCAAGCGGCTTTTCCCCGAAGCGTTATGGAATAAGCTACACCTGCAAATTATATGGTATGGTCGTGAATATTCGCCTGCTCGCGGATGGAATCTCGAAAAGGATATTATTACTAAAACTATTGGGCGAAAAACGGTATTGAATGATTATTATAAAAAAACCTCTCGTTAATTAGCGAGAGGTTTTGCTTTAATTAGCAATATTTTCGTACGTTCCGTTACTGGTTCGTAATATTAATAATGATTTAGAATAATTCAATAAAAAGTCAATCGTTTCTTTTTTAGGTAACATTTCTGGGGTTGCTAATTTCTTTTTTGAGTAGATTTTTGCCATGTAGTAAGGTTTGTGGTTTATTTATTTCTTACTACAACGCAAAGCAACCTCATATTATTGTTTAATTTGTTAAAACAACATTATTTTTTTCTATTACCTTTCGTAAGTTCATTAAAGCATAACGCATTCTACCCAAAGCCGTATTTATGCTAACACCCGTAATATCTGCAATTTCTTTAAAACTCATGTCCTGATACATACGCATTTGTAATACTTCTTTTTGGTCGTCTGGGAGTTCCTCAATTAAGCGTTTTACATCGTTTTCTACTTGGTTGGTAATAATCCTGCTCTCAATGTTAGGGCTATTATCGCTCATAATGGAGAATATAGAAAACTCCTCTGTTTCACGAAACATCGGCATTTTTTTATTACGCCTAAAATGATCCACAATAAGGTTGTGTGCAATACGCATAACCCAAGGTAAAAATTTACCCTCTTCGTTATAAGCATTACATTTTAGTGTTTTAATTACCTTAATAAAAGTATCCTGAAATATATCATCTGCTATATCTCTATCAGTTACCTTAGAATAGATAAATCCGTAAATTTTAGATTGGTGTCTTTTAATTAAAGAGGCAAGTGCATTTTCGTCTCCACCTATGTAATCTTTAACCAAGACTGCGTCTGGAATTACAACATTAGCCATAGCAACAACTTTTTAGTGTTTTATTGAATTTGTTTTCGATAAATCAGAAACTGAGTTCCTAAAAAGTAGTTTTTTGAATAAGCAATGTTAATTTTAAATTAATTATAAGCCAAATATAACATAATTTTTTTGTTAAAAACAAGGCATAGTTTGAACTTTAACATTTATAATAAAAAAATTAATCTTAAAATTCATAAAAAACAAACAGTTTATAATCTGCCAAAAACGCTACAACTGCTCCCCTTTTTCTACTTTTTTTAAAGTAGCTACAATACGCTGTACTTTGGTATCTTCTTGCTTAGCGGAATATATCCAATCAATAAACGCTTTTTGTTGCCCGTTAGTATAACTACAAAAAGTTTGGTAAGCATTCGGCTCATTTTGCAAGCACAATTTTAATTCTTCGGGAATTTCAATAGGTGTGTCATCTAAATATAGAGTAACTGCTACATAATCGCCTGCTTGCTTTTTTATTTTTTTACGTATTTCAGCTTTAACAGGTAAAAACAATTTGCCATTGCCCATAGGCATAAGGTTATACTGTTTTATTTCGTAATCATCAATACTACCCCGAACACGTAGCATACCAAAAGGTTTAGTGCTATCCTGAGTTATTTCGGGTAGTGCCACATAAGTCCAGCCACCTTTACCCGAAAACTTTTCCAGCAAACACGTTCTATCTACTAAAATATTCAGCATAAATTTAAAATTTTCACTCATTAAATATACCAAATTAGCTCTATCCTCTTAACAAAAAATTCACGTCTAAAAATGTATCTTTGCTGTTTACTGTTTTATTATGATAAAAACCGATTTTTCGAAACTCGAACCCAAGAAAAATATACTTATAAAAGGAGCACAACTCCACAACCTAAAAAATATAGATGTAGCCATACCCCGTAATAAACTGGTGGTAGTTACGGGTTTATCAGGCTCTGGTAAATCGAGCTTAGCGTTCGATACGTTATATGCCGAAGGGCAACGCCGTTATGTAGAAAGTTTATCTAGCTATGCACGCCAATTTTTAGGGCGTTTGGATAAACCCAAAGTAGAATACATTAAAGGTATTGCACCCGCCATTGCTATAGAGCAAAAAGTTAATACCACCAATGCGCGTAGTACCGTAGGCACAAGTACCGAGATTTACGACTATTTAAAACTCCTGTTTGCTCGTGTAGGGCATACCTACTCCCCTATTTCGGGTCGCGAAGTAAAAAAAGATACTGTTACTGATGTTATCACTACTGTTAAGAGTTACGATGAAGGCAGCCGATGGTTGCTAGTATCGCCCGTACATACCGAGAAAGGACGCTCTATAGAAGAAAAATTAGGAGTATTATTACAACAGGGATTTGCACGTATTTTAGTAGATAATAAAACGGTACGCCTTGATGAAATTGCTGATATTAACTTTAAGAATAAAGAAGTACTCCTAGTAGTCGATCGTATTGTAGTTAAAGACGAAGAAGAATTTTACAACCGCCTTGCCGATGCCGTACAAACCGCTTTTTATGAGGGTAAAGGCACATGCTACCTCCAAGACGTTAAAACAAACGAACGAACAGCATTCAGCAATAATTTTGAACTAGATGGTATTACATTTTTAGAGCCAAACGTACATCTGTTTAGTTTTAACAACCCGTATGGTGCTTGCCCTGCCTGCGAGGGTTACGGTAGCATTATAGGGATTGACGAAGACCTTGTTGTACCCAATACTGCACTATCGGTGTACGAAAATGCCATTTACCCTTGGCGTGGCGAGAGTATGGGCTGGTATCGTGACCAATTGGTTAACAATAGCCATAAATTCGATTTTCCGATACATAAACCTTATTTTCAATTGGCTGAAAAAGACAAACAGCTCATTTGGAAAGGAAACAAGTACTTTACAGGACTTGATGCTTTTTTTGCTGAACTAGAGGAGAAAAACTACAAAATCCAAAACCGCGTCATGCTATCGCGTTATCGTGGTAAAACAAAATGCAACATTTGTAACGGTAAACGCCTCAGAAAAGAAACGAACTATGTAAAAATAGCCGATCATACCATATCGGACTTAGTTGATTTACCGATCAAAAATTTAGTTGCTTTCTTTAAAGAGTTAGCACTAAGTGAGTACGACCAACACGTGGCAAAACGCTTGCTAATAGAAATTAATAATAGGCTGCATTTTCTGCAAGAGGTAGGGCTTGACTATCTTACATTAAACCGTAAATCGGCTACACTGTCGGGTGGCGAATCGCAACGTATAAACCTAGCAACCTCATTAGGTAGTAGCCTAGTAGGCTCAATGTACATTTTAGATGAACCAAGTATTGGTTTACATCCAAAAGATACCGAACGCTTAGTAGCAGTGCTTGAAAACTTGCGCAAACTCGGTAATACTGTTATTGTGGTAGAGCATGATGAGGATATTATGAAAGCTGCCGATATGATTATTGATATAGGTCCTGAAGCAGGTACTTTTGGCGGAAAATTAGTAGCACAAGGCACCTATAATGATATTTTACAATCCGATTCGCTTACTGCAAAATACCTTAATGGCGAGCTTGAGATAAGCGTGCCTAAAAAACGTCGGAAATTTAAACGCCATATTGATGTAATTGGCGCTCGTGAAAACAACCTAAAAAATATAGATGTTACATTCCCACTCGATTGCCTTACAGTAATAACGGGCGTTTCGGGGAGTGGTAAAAGCACCCTAGTTAAAAAGATACTCTACCCTGCACTACAAAAAAAATTAGATGCCATAGGCGAAAAAGCAGGGCAGTTTACCGAACTAAAAGGCAGCTATTCGCATATTAAAAATGTAGAGTATGTAGACCAAAACCCTATTGGGCGCAGCTCACGCTCCAACCCTGTAACCTATATAAAGGCGTACGATGATATTCGGGATTTATATTCCAAACAAAAATTATCTAAAGTACGAGGCTACAAAGCAAAACATTTCTCGTTTAATGTAGATGGCGGACGTTGCGAAACCTGCAAAGGCGAGGGCGAAGTAACTATTGAAATGCAGTTTATGGCAGATGTACATTTGGAGTGCGAAACCTGTAACGGCAAACGCTTTAAAAAAGAAGTACTCGAAATACAGTTTGAAGGTAAAAATATAGACGACATATTGAAAATGACGATTGACGATGCCGTTGCATTTTTTGATAAACACAAACAAACCAAAATAACACAGAAACTACAACCATTGCAAGATGTTGGTTTGGGTTACGTACAACTCGGGCAATCCTCCTCTACCCTTTCGGGTGGCGAGGCACAGCGTATAAAACTGGCATCGTTCCTTGTAAAAGGTACCACTAAAGATAAAGTACTTTTTGTGTTTGACGAACCTACAACGGGGCTACACTTCCACGACATAAAAAAACTGTTGGCTTCGTTTGAGGCATTGTTAGAAAAAGGACATTCGATTATTGTAATAGAGCATAACCTTGACCTAATTAAATGTGCCGATTATATTATAGATATCGGTCCCGAAGGTGGCGATAACGGTGGGAATTTAGTAGCGTTTGGTACACCCGAAGAAGTAGCTAAAGATAAGAAATCGGTTACTGGAGAGTATTTAAGAGGGAAGCTGTAAAGCTATAATATTTGATTTATGAAATATTTTACGCATCCAAAAGGAATATTTGAAATACAAATACCATTAGATTGGTATTATAAAAATGAAATTGCTGGTTATGAAAATAAGTCTCCATTTAGCTTTGAATTATTTGAAGAAACCCAAGGATGTTTCCAAATAAGTTGCTACAATTCAAATGAAAAAAAAATAAACCCAGATCTACCTAAACATAACTACAATTCCAGTGAATTAAAATTCATTAAAAATATACTTCCTGATCCTGAGTTTAGCATTTTTTTATGGACTGTAGTAGTAGAAGATTATATTTTTATGGCAAAATATATATGTCAGCCAAATGACATCAATAAGCATATAATTAAAAAGGAACTTATCAAAGTTAAAAAATCTCTCTCTACATTAGTATGTTTAAGTCCAGATAGAAGGGATCACGCTATTGGTTTTGATCGATATGAAAAATTCAATGCATCATTAGCAGCATCTTTTGATTTAAAAAATAAAGCTATAGAAAACTTATCTTTTATTGAGTTAATTATATTAAACTCTAATCATATAGATGCCTATTTACGTTTATGCATAGTACTAAGATTACAAATTATTAATAAAACAGATTTGTTTGAGATTAAATATTTATATCAACAAGTTAATGACAAACCAATAATGGAGAAAAAAATATATGATGAAGCAAAAAAAATGAATATTATTTTAGAGTATCAGCACAAAAAATTATACCAGCTTTATAACCTTAGAAATAAAGTAGTTCATCGATACGTCATTACAGATATCAAAACATTTGAATTGTTAGAAATAGCTTATAAGTATGAACAACTTTGTGAAGATATAAGAATCATTTTAAGTAAGATTGAAACTGAACAGTATGAAAATAAAATTGGCTATCACGCATTGAAAAATCCACATCGAGAAAAGAAACAAGATTTTGTAGATCAACTATTTTCAATGGTAAATGATAAACATTTTTACACAAAATTTAATCGCGATATATAATTAGATCTATTCAAAATATATAGATGGAAGACTACTACGAAATACTAGGTGTCACTTCAAATTCCTCACAGGCTGAGATAAAAAAAGCCTATCGGGCATTAGCAATTCAGTATCATCCTGATAAAAATAATGGCGATAGTTTAAGCGAAGAACGTTTTAAGGCAATAGCCGAAGCCTATATTGTACTGAGTGATATGGTACAACGTGATGCTTACGATTATGCCAAACGCTACCAAGTTAACCCCGATGGTACACCGCAAACCACCCCAGTAACGTTTTTAGGGCTATTTAAAAAAATAAAAACACAAATATTTAACGCAGGCGGGCAAGTAAATCAGGAAGCACTGTTTAAGGTTATGGACGATATTCTTTCGGATGAAAATATTACACTACTTATTCGAGAAGACGATATTCATACCAACAGCCTTATACTAGACGAAATATTAGTATCCTGTATTTTTTTAAGCGATGCGTTAAAAGCAGCAATACATCCTAAATTGGTACAACTTGCTAACGGTGATGCTCGATTCATAAAAAAAATTGCTGTGCTCGATAAAAATGCCTCTACTACAGGTACTACCCAAAGTGCGGATGAGCAACCATCGGTTGTGTTAATTGTACTTTTTGTAATTGTTGTTGTTAGTGTATTGTTCATGATTTTTTAATTCAATACCACTATTGGCGGTAGGTATACTACTTTTTGCGTTTACAGTTGAGGTACTGCAATACTTTAAAATTGTAGAAGTATTGGGGCTTGAACACTCTAAACTGGCACATATACTAATTGGCACTTCGTTTGCGTGGATGGATATGTTAACGTACATAGTAGGATTTGCTATTATACTTATAGTAGAAAAATTAGTAGCGAATAATAACAAAAAAACAACTTTACAATAACTTTGGCACACAACTTGTTATTACATACGTGAATCTCAACTTACTTATGAGGTTCGTTAATAATTGGTTGGTTGGTTTGTTAAGTCCCGTCTTTTCTCCATAATGGAAAGGCGGGATTTCATTTTTTATATTATTTATTGAGTAACTCAGCTAATTTACCTGTTACACTTTTACGTGAATATTGTTGTAAACCAATAGCGTTTACAGATAAGTTGTTTTGTTGGTACGCATCAAAGTAATGTAAAATAGTCTGTTTTATTTTATCTTTTTGGGTATAAGTGCTAAATACGCCTGTATTCGTATTCGTAATAATGCCAGATACATCAGCTCCTTCGGGTCCTATAGCCAATATGGGGCGTTCGGAAGCCATATATTCAAACAACTTACCCGGTATAATACAGCGTGTATCTGGAGAATTGATTTCTATTAATAGCAGCACTTGCGATTTTCGTTGTTCCAATAAGGCTTCGGTATGCGATACATAACCTAAATTGTTTACATAATCGTTCAATTTAAAATCGGCAATAGTATTCAGTACCTCTTGGCTTACTGCACCTATTAATTTTAGCTGAAAATTAGCCTTAAAATCTTGGTTTTCATGTATCAATTCTGATAGCGACTCCCACAATACTTTTGGATTTCGCTCCGAGAGTAACGAACCGATGTGGGCTAGTGTAAATTTCTCGTCTAAAGGTTGCTTAGTTATACCTTCAACATCATAACCATTAGTAATAACGGTAATAGGTTGTTTAGTAATGGCTTCAAACTCTGTTTTGGTGGTTGGGCTAGTAACTATAATATGGTTGGCAGTAGTTAAAACTTCTTTTTCCAATAGCTTGTGCCTGTGGGCAGCACTCTCGGATAATTTTAACTCCTTGTGGTATCCAATAGTCGTCCAAGGATCTCGAAAATCGGCAAACCAGTTAACGTTTAATTCCTTTTTAAGCCCTAACCCAATTAAGTGCAAGCTATGCGGTGGTCCTGTGGTAATAATGGTATCAATACCGTTACTTTGTATGTACTTGGATAGGTAGCTCACAGACGGTGTCACCCAAAGTACACGCGCATCGGGTATAAAAAGGTTACCCCTTACCCATAGCATGAGCTTTTGCAGTAACGATTGTTTCTTTTTGTTGGGTATAATTCCAGCACTTATTTTTTTGGTGCTTTTTTTAGAAAATGCCGAAGCCCAGTTGTACGGCTCTGTAATTTTATGTTTTAGTATAGTAATGTTATTGTCTACTTCGTTTTGTAAACTTTCGTCGAGTAATGGGTAGGTCGGATTTTCGGGTATGTAAACAATAGGTTCAATACCACAGTCGGGTAAGTATTTTACAAACTTTAACCAACGTTGTACCCCAGGTCCTCCTGCAGGTGGCCAATAGTATGTTATGATAAGAACTTTTTTCAATACCTTTTTTATTTACTATTTGAGTTGTTTTGTTTGCTTAGTAGTTATGTAAATGCCTATAATTAGCAATATTACTATTAAAATAAAACTAATTAGTGTAATGGTACCACCTGTTTTTACCACTTGTGGCTCAAACTTAAATTCTATAGTATGTTTACCCGCTGGCAATTGCATAGCGCGTAGTACATAATTGGCTCTAAAATGGGGCGTTAAAGTGCCATTTACATAAGCATTCCAACCATTTGCATAATACATTTCAGAAAATACGGCTAAACCTCCGTTTTTGTTGTTCGATGTATATTTTATGTAATTAGGCTCGTGTTTTTTCAACGTAATAGTAGCAGTACTATTATCGGTAGCAAAAATATTTTTTTGTAACTTAATAGTTAAATCGTTGGCATTTACAATGGCTGTTTTTTTAGTATCTAAATCAATTAACCCCGTAATTTCATCATCGGGTGTAGTTACTTTTTGTATGTTGTTTACAAACCAAGCTGCGCCATTGGCGTACGGATTGGTAATAGGTACACTCTGCCCCTCGCCTGCTTGTAAAATAATATATTTTATGTTGAGTAAATTCAATACAGGGAAACGTTCGCCCAAAGCCATTTCTTCACGATTAATGGTTTGTAGCATATCCTGTATTTGGTTATCAGCAATATATGTGAATAACTGATCCATACGTCTGGGACGAACTGCACTATACCCTCCTACCGAATTATGAAAATACGATGTTCGTCCTTGTAAACGTAATTGCGGCTCGTAAACCCTATAAAATGAAGTGTCTTGTAATATATAATTGTCCGTTGGTGTAGCTTGAAAAGGCTTATCCATTTTACGAGCATTTACAAAATCTTCCTTATTTACGTAATTTCTATCTACAAAATAAAGATCGCCTACCATTAGTAAGCCTACTACTATGGTAGCTACCGTTGCTTTAAGTTTATTCTCTTTAAATGCCCATAAAATTGCGGCTACCAGAAGTATTAAAATACCTGAACGTAGTAAATCGGACACATACATGCTCTCACGCTGCTCTTGCAATGCCTCTACAAACGCAGGTCCTATACTGCCATACATTTCCATCAATCGGGCATCCATAGCACCCGTAAAGTTAAAAGAACCTTTGAATAAGAACAAGCATATTACAAGACCTAGTGCCACTCCTGCCGATAATTGTAATGCTTTCCATTGCTCTTGTTTAGTTGCTTTAAAAAACGATTGTAGCCCCATAATTGCCAGTACAGGGAAACAAAGTTCCAAGATTACTTGGATAGACGATACTGCTCGGAATTTATCGTATAGCGGTACATTATCTATAAAAAACGTGGTAAGCGCAGGGAAGTTTTTACCCCACGATAATAATAACGATAGTATTGCTCCTGCAAGAAAAGCATATTTAACTTTTCGTTTATCAATAAATATACACAGTATTGCTAAAAAGAATACTACTGCACCTACATAAGCGGGTGCTTCAACAATAGGTTGGTCGCCCCAATAGGTAGGTACTGCCGCTACAAAACTTTGTGCTTCTTGTGGGGTAGCACCTTGTTCTAGTATAAACTCATACATTTCAGAGTCTGCGCCTACATTTTCGCTAGAGCCTCCACCAAAAAGCCTTGGTGCTATTAAATTAAAACTCTCGGCTATACCGTAACTATACTCCGTAATGTAGTCGTAATCCATAGCCGAATCAGTAGTATTTTCGGAGCCGTCAGCGTTAATCGTTAATTCACTTTTACCCCTAATACTAAAATCAGTATATTCTGCAGTAGCCATAAGGCTTGTAGCATTGGCGCCTACGGCTAGTAGTACTGCTACAATAAAAGTTCCTGATAACAATCCGAGATGTTTAAAATCTTTCTGCTTAATAATTTGAATCAGATAATAAATACCAATAACTAATAATAACAGCAGTAAATAATACGTCATCTGGAAGTGGTTGGCATTAATCTCCAATGCTGTTGCAAAAATGGTTAGCAATCCGCCCGTAATGTATCGTTTTTTAAATACGAGTAACACCCCTGCTACTACCATAGGCATATAGGCTATGGCATGAGCTTTGGCATTATGCCCTACCCCAAGTATTATAATTAAATAGGTAGAAAAACCAAAGGCTAGTGCCCCAAAAAAAGCTTTTAATGGGTCTACTTTTAGCACACACATTAGTATATAAAACCCAATAAAATATAAAAACAAATAATCGGCTGGGCGTGGTAAAAAGCGTAACTTATAATCCAACTCTTTAATATAATTGTGCGGATATTTTGCTCCTAACTGGTAGGTTGGCATACCACCAAAGGCACTATTTGTCCAATAAGGCTCTTCGTCAGTTGCTGCCCTAAAATCGTTTTGCTCCTTAGCCATACCTGTATATTGCACAATATCGGACTGGTATATTTTTTTGCCTTGTAGTACAGGGTAAAAATAAATAAGTGATATAAGTACAAACCCTAAAAGGGCAAGTAGGTGCGGATAGAGCTTGTTGATATTCTTCATGTAACGATTATCTTTTTTATAAATACAAAAACGCCGTGAAGATACTTAATTTAGCTAAAAGTAGGAACAGGTATGCACTAATAAATAAGGGATTAAAAACAGAAAACTCCTCTAAAAGAGGAGCTTTACTATATGTTAATCAATTTCTTCAAAATCAATATATTCGCCAACTTTTTTATTTTCTTTTGGCTTTTTATCTCGTTTCAAGTTAGCTTGTTGTGTAGTGTAGTTTTGCTGATTGAATTGCTGTTGGTTGTTAAAACTTCGCTGCGCCTTTTTAACCATCTGTTGCATAAGCACAGGGGCTAATAGGCGAAGTAAAAATTTTATCGCATAATATATAAGTATTATTATAACTATTGTACGTAGTACTCCAGTAAAAGATGCCGTTACCATTCTAAATCAAAATTTGCCCAAAAATAAGTAATATACTATTGAAAATTAAATTAGTGTTCTTAAAATAATAATAAAATGTAGTATTTTTGAGGAAATCTTAATGTGGAAAGGTTTGAAATTAAAAATACGCCAAGAATGAACATTTTAAAAATACTTACAGCTTATACCTTAATTTTAAGCTGCACTACACTTAATGCGCAATATACTGACCAAATTAATTCAAACCGACCAGGAATATCAATGGGAGCCTTTGCTGTTGGTAAAACAATTGCACAGGTAGAAACGGGTGTTTATGGTATAATGGAAGAGCACGAAATCCTTAATTACGAAACTATGGGTATGGGGATTGACCTTACCTTACGTTATGGTGCTATTATGGAAGAACTCGAGTTTATTGTTGATATGCAGTACCAGTTCGACCAACAAGAGGACGCTATATACACAACAAACAGAAACGATTTTAAGCAGTTTCTTGTTGGAGCTAAATATTTAATTTATGATCCCGATAAAAATTATAATCCCGAACCAAACTTGTACAGTTGGAAAGCTAACCGCAAATTTAAATGGCGTAGTTTAATACCATCTGTAGCAGTATATGCTGGTGCTAATTTAATTGGGGGCAATAACCCTTACACCTTTCCTGACGACCAAGTAAGTGCCAAAATAATGGGTATTACACAAAATCATTTTGGTAAATGGGTATGGGTAAACAATTTTATAGCCGATAAATTCCCAACAAAATACCCAAGTTTAGGTTTAATATCCACACTTACACGAGGGTTTAACGAAAAATGGTCGGGTTTTGTAGAGTTTCAAGGGTTTAGTAGTGATTACTATGCTGATGGGCTTGGTAGAGTTGGCGCAGCCCACCTGCTAAACGACGTAATGCAGATAGATGCCTCTGTAACAGGTAATTTTAAAAATACACCCTCTATACTATATGCTAGTATTGGTTTTTCTTGGCGTTTTGATGCCAATTATTCCGATGTTCTTTTAGCGGGTAAAGGAGAGCGTGAAGATGAGTATAACGAAGAGCAGAAAAAACTTAAAGAGAAGCGTGATAAAGAGCGCGAAGAACGAAAAAAGAAAAGAAATAAACGCCTTGATGAAGTAGAAACGGAAGGAAATTAATACCTAAATGATAACAGTTAAAGAAGCAAAAACCAAAAAAGAGATAAAACAGTTTATAAAATTTTCTTTTGAACTTTATAAAGATTGCCCGTATTGGATACCTCCGATTATAAGCGACGAAATGGAAAATTTTGACGCTACAAAAAACCCTGCCTTTGCACATGCCGATGCTAAATTTTACTTAGCCTACCGCAACAATAAAATTGTAGGTAAAACTGCTGTAATAATTAATTGGCAGGAGGTAGAAATGCAGCAGAAAAAAAAGGTGCGTTTTGGTTGGTTTGATGTTATAGACGATATAGAAGTTACCAAAGCCCTACTGGAAAAAGTGTATGAGTTTGGAAAAGCAAACAATATGGAATACGTTGAGGGACCCATCGGTTTTTCCAATCTTGATAAAGTAGGTGTACTTACCGATGGTTTCGATAAAATGGGCACAGCCATAACGTGGTACAATTACTCCTATTACTCTGAACATCTTGAAAAACTGGGTTTTGTAAAAGAGAAAGAATACCTAGAAAGCATATTTTCATTTGATAATGTTAATGTAGAGAGTTTTAAAAAAGCCGCCAGACTCATTAAAAAACGATATGAGCTTACACCCCTAAACTTTAAAAGCACTAATGAGGTAATGCCTTACGTAGATAAAATGTTTGATCTTTTTAATGCGAGTTACGATAAACTTTCTTCTTTCGTGGCAGTATCTGAAGTGCAAAAAGAATATTTCAAAAAAAAATATGTAGGTCTTATTAACCCAGAGTACATAAAGTTTGTTCAGGACAAAAATAAAAAACTAGTAGCCTTTAGTATTGTAATGCCCTCTTTTGCAGAGGCGCTTAAAAAAGCCAACGGTAAATTATTCCCATTCGGCTTTCTGCACCTGCTTAAAGCTAAGAAAAACAGTAAAGACGTTGTATTTTACCTAATAGGCATTGACCCTGAGTACCAGAATAAGGGGGTTACTGCAATAATTTTTGAAGAATACCATAAAATATTCTTGAAAAACAAAATTAGAAACTGTATTAGAACACCTGAGCTTGAGGATAATTATGCTATGCAAAACCTTTGGAAGAATTTTAGCCCAGAGGTACACAAACGCAGGCGTACGTACCGTAAAGACCTTTAATAAAAAATCCCGAGCAAATTTTACTCGGGATTTTTTATTTGTATAATATATACTTACTAAAACTTATTCGGCAGAAACATCTACCGTAGTAGCTGCGGCTACTTTTTTATATGTACCATTTTCTAGTTTTTCACGTATAGCTTCGTAAGCCTTAAGTGTAATTTCAATATCTTCCATAGTATGCGTAGCCGTAGGTATCATTCTAAGTAATATAATACCTTTAGGTATTACAGGATACACTACTATAGATAAGAATATAGCATAATTCTCTCTCAAATCGTTAACCATAGCCATAGCCTCTGGTATACTACCCTCTAAATATACAGGTGTTACACATGTATTAGTATCGCCAATATTAAAACCTCTGCTTTTAAGTCCGTTTTGTAACGCATTTACATTTTCCCAAAGTTTAGCTTTTAACTCAGGGCGTGTTCTAAGCATATCAAGACGCTTAAGCGCTCCTTTTACTAGCAGCATTGGTAATGACTTAGCAAACATTTGCGAACGCATATTATACTTTAAAAAGTCAATAACGTCTTTATCTGCTGCAACAAATGCACCTATGCTTGCCATAGATTTTGCAAAAGTAGAGAAGTAAACATCAATACCATCTTGGCAACCTTGCTCCTCTCCTGCTCCAGCACCTGTTTCGCCAAGTGTACCAAAACCATGTGCATCGTCTGCAAATAATCTAAAATTAAATTTCTCTTTAAGCGCTACAATCTCCTTAAGTTTACCTTGTTGTCCTCGCATACCAAAAACCCCTTCGGTAATAACCAATATACCACCGCCTGTTTGCTCTGCCATATTAGTAGCACGCTCTAGGTTTTTCTCAAGGCTATCTATATCGTTATGCTTGTAGGTAAAGCGTTTACCCATGTGTAGTCGAACACCATCTATAATACAAGCGTGCGAATCTACATCATATACTATAATATCGTTTTTGGAAACTAAAGCATCTATTATAGATACCATTCCTTGGTAACCAAAGTTTAATAAATACACTGATTCTTTTTTAACAAAAGCAGCAAGTTCTTGCTCCAATTGCTCGTGTAAAGATGTGTGCCCGCTCATCATTCTTGCTCCCATCGGGTATGCAGCACCATATTCAGCCGCTGCTTCAGCATCTACTTTTCGTATTTCGGGGTGGTTTGCTAAACCAAGGTAATCGTTTATGCTCCAGTTAATAACCTCCTTACCATGAAATTTCATTCGGTTAGCCAAATCGCCTTCAAGTTTAGGAAAAACATAGTAACCCTCTGCTTGCGAAGCCCACTTGCCTAAAGGTCCTTTATTCTTTTGTATCCTTTCAAATAAATCGTTTACCATATATCAAAATTTTCAGTGTCATAAAAACGCATCAAAAGTAGTCAATATATTACTTCTGTCATAATAATTTTTTAACACAATACTATATCGCTATGCGCATTTTATAAAAAAGCGTCATCTAAATTTAAACAAAAAAATACGCTTTGCCTTAGCAGGGTAACTAAAAACACAATTAATTAACAATGTGTTAAATTATTTTTTTAGTTTTACAACATAATAATCAACCAAAAACAAATAAAATGGAGGCACAAAAAGTAGACATGTATTTAATGTCAAATGCTAAGTATTTCAGAAGTCAACAATTAAATTATATCCGCGAAAGGCTATTAAACTTAGATGAATCGAAGTGGACTATGCTACAAAGCATAGAACTTAAAGACCCTACTACTATCATTATCGTTTCTATATTAGCTGGAGGTTTAGGTATCGACCGTTTTCTTATTGGAGATACTGGTATGGGAGTAGGTAAACTGCTAACATGTGGTGGTGCTGGTATTTGGACTATTGTTGACTGGTTTTTGATTATGGATGCTACTCGTGATAAAAACATAGAAAAAATTCAGCAATTTTTAGGATAAATTAAATGACTAGAAACAAGCTATACCTTATTATTGCTTTAGGATTAATAGCTGGTTATAGTTGGCTGGCGTATATTATGTTGCAAGGTCACTCGGAGCATAACCATACGCCAGCTTGTTTATTTAAAAATACTACTGGAGTACCATGCCCCTCTTGCGGCAACACACGTTCCATAATTGCGCTTACAGAAGGTAACATCTCAGAAGCCTTACTTATAAATCCGCTAGGTATAATTGTTGCGAGTATAATGCTTATATTTCCGTTATGGTTATTGTATGATGTGAGTTTGAAGAAAGACACACTCTATAAAAACTATTTAAAGTTTGAAAAAACAATTAAAACAAAACATTTGGCCATAGTACTTGTTGTGTTAGTAATTATTAATTGGATATGGAATATACAGAAGGGGTTGTAAAGGATAAAGAAACTGTAATACATGTACACCCTAACGATTACGAAAAAGCAGGTAATAGCTACCTTATGGCTATAGTAGCTGTAATTGCAGGTATGCCCTTACCCATTATAAACTTAATAGCATCGGGCGTGTATTATTTGGGCAACCTAAAAGCATCTTATTTTGTACGTTGGCACTGCATACAAGCCATACTGGCACAAACTATTATTATTCCTTTTAACAGTATTGCTTGGGGCTGGACGTTATCTGTAATGCTAAATAAAACCGAACCTACCCTTTACTATGGTATTTATTTATTTGCCGTTATATTACTAAACATAATAGAATTTGTAGCTGTTATAAATACAGCATCCAGAGTTAACAAGGGCGAAAATGTACGCTGGATAATTATTGCCCCACTTACCGATAAACTTTGCAGCAAAAAGAATAAATCTCCCTATCCCTTATACTAATCATGAAACTCGTTTTTGCCTCAAACAATAAAAATAAGATACAAGAAATAAAGCACCAACTCCCTAAAGGCATTGAACTATTGAGTTTAGAGGATATTGGCTGTGTTGAAGATATTCCTGAAACTGCTGATACTATTGAGGGTAACGCGATTTTAAAAGCCAATTATGTAACCGAAAAATACGGCTACGATTGTTTTGCTGACGATACAGGTTTAGAGGTAGCTGCCTTAAACGGAGCTCCTGGCGTATACTCTGCACGCTATGCAGGCATGCAAAAAGATGCCAACGACAACATGAATAAGCTACTTAGCGAACTCAGCAATACAGCCAACCGAGATGCCAATTTTAAAACTGTTATTGCACTTAATTATAATAACAAACAGCATTTATTTACAGGTATTGCAAAAGGTAAGATAACTACCGAAAAAGCAGGTACTGAGGGGTTTGGGTACGACCCTATTTTTAAGCCCGAAGGTAAAAACCGTACTTTTGCAGAAATTTCTTTGGACGAAAAAGCACAACTTAGCCATCGTGGTAAAGCGGTAGCACAGCTTATTGCTTTTTTAGAAAAATAACTAGCTGATTTTCAATTTATTTACTCAAAATAAAACTAGCACTGTTATTAGTATATCTCACTAACAAACAGTACCTTTGCCCCTATTTTAAAAACATATATGAATAAATTTGAACAATTAGGATTGAATGAATCGCTTCTGAAGGCGATAAACGATCTAGGATTTGAAAATCCGTCAGAGGTACAGGAAAAGGCGATTCCCCTATTATTGGAAAAAGATACAGATATTGTAGCGTTAGCGCAAACGGGGACAGGGAAAACAGCGGCTTTTGGTTTTCCGCTTATCCAAAAAATAGATCCTAACAACAGGAACACACAGGCACTTATACTATCACCAACGCGTGAACTTTGCCTGCAAATTACAAACGAAATTAAACTATACTCAAAGTATGTAAACGTACATACTGTTGCCGTATACGGGGGTGCTAGCATTACAGAACAAGCCAGAGAGGTAAAAAGAGGAGCGCAAATTATTGTAGCTACACCTGGGCGTATGCAAGATATGATTAACAGAGGGTTGGTAAACATCTCTAAAATTGATTATTGCATATTGGATGAGGCGGATGAGATGCTAAACATGGGCTTTTATGATGATATTGTTTCGATACTATCTACATCACCCGATGAAAAAAGCACTTGGTTATTCTCGGCAACAATGCCACAGGAGGTTGCTCGTATAGCAAAAGAATTTATGAGAAAACCGTTAGAAATAACTGTTGGTCATAAAAATTCAGGCTCATCTACTGTATCGCACGAATTTTACTTAGTAAACGGTCGTAACCGTTATGAGGCATTAAAACGCCTTGCAGATGCTAACCCCGATATATTCTCGGTTATATTTTGCCGTACAAAACGTGATACGCAAGCGGTTGCCGAAAAACTGATTGAAGACGGTTACAATGCTGCTGCTCTACACGGCGATTTATCGCAGGCACAGCGTGACTCGGTAATGAAATCGTTTAGAAACCGACAGATACAAATGCTTGTAGCTACCGATGTTGCTGCAAGGGGTATTGACGTAGATAATATTACACACGTAATTAACTACCAGTTACCTGATGAGATAGAAACCTATAACCACCGTAGTGGTCGTACAGGGCGTGCAGGTAAACTAGGTACCTCTATAGTAATAATTACGAAGAGTGAACTGAGAAAAATTACAACCATAGAGCGCATCATCAAACAAAAGTTTGAGGAAAAAACAATACCATCGGGTATTGAAATTTGCGAAATACAGCTTTTCCACCTTGCTAATAAAATCAAGGATGTAGAAATTGACCACGAAATAGACTCGTACCTACCTGCAATATATGAGGTAATGAAAGACCTTACTAAGGAAGAACTTATCAAAAAAATGGTATCGGTAGAGTTTAACCGATTTATTGAATATTATAAAAACAATAAAGACCTCTCGGCACAACCTGCTGGCGACAGACGCGATAGTTCTCGTCCAGGAAGTAACAGCGGTGCAGTACGCTACTTTATCAACATCGGGTCAAGAGATAATTTTGATTGGATGAGCCTAAAAGATTTCCTTCGTGATACGTTGGGCTTAGGGCGTGATGATGTGTTTAAAGTTGATGTAAAAGAAGGTTTCTCTTTCTTTAATACCGATGCAGAACACATGCAGAGTGTTTTAGATACCTTTAATAGCATGCATCTTGAAGGGCGTAAGATAAATGTTGAGATATCTAAAAATGATGGTGGCAGTAGCCGACGTAGAGACCACAATGGTAGAAACAGCGGTGGTCGTGGAAGCAGAAGTGACTCATTTGGAGGCGGTAGAAGCAACCGAAGAGACAATTCTTTCGAACGTCCAGCACGACGTGGAGAAGGCAGACCAGGCTCTAGAGATAGAAAGCCTAGAAGAAGTTAATGTAAATATTTCAGCATAATTGCATACTAACTACAAAATATCGCGTTTGTTTATTACTTTTACATTACATAAACAGTCAATGAGGTATTTTGTAGTTTTTTTATTTTTAAGTTTTTCGCTATTTAGTTTTGCACAACAGCCAAAAACAGTTTCGGGTATTATCATTAACGATGGTACATTAAGACCTGCGGCAAATGTAAATATAATCAACATTAACACGGTTAAAGGTACACTTACCGATGCTAAGGGTAAATTTACCATAGAGGCTAGCCCTAACGATACATTGCATGTATCTCTAATCGGGTATCAGTCCATAAAAGTACGGGTAACAAACGACTGGGTTAATAACACCACTACTACCAAAATACCATTAACCGAAAGGGCTTATACGCTAGAGGAAGTTGTTATTAATAAATACAACCTTACAGGTTATTTGCAAATAGACTCTAAACTGGCTCCTATTAAAGAGCCTAACTACCGTTATGCTATATCGGGGCTACCACAAGGTTATGAGGGTGGCGAAAACTCACCAAGTGCCTTTAAACGTATTGTAAGTTCAGTATTTAATCCTGCCGACTTATTGCACAACATATTTGGTAAAAAACCTGCCGAAATGCGCCGATTACGCGAAATGAAAAAAGATGATACGGTACGTAATGCTTTGGCATCTAAATTCGATCGTGAAACGTTAGCCGCATTATTGGGTGTTACCAAAGAAGAAATTGCTGATATACTGGAGCGTTGTAACTACTCGGAAGTATTTATAACTACGGCTAACGACTTACAAATTATGGACGCCATAAGTGGTTGTTACGAAGAATATAAAGTATTAAACAGAGGCGATTAGTTTATCCTGCCAAATACTTTTCCGTAACAAAATCAATATCTTTTATTGATTTCCGTGTCCAATCAATACGTTTTTCCAATATTTCCTTATCAGATAACTGCCATGCAATACCCGATTTTCGTAAACGATTGGTAATATCTTGTATAATTATAGCTGCCGAATTGGATATATTCAAACTCTCGGTAAATCCAGCCATAGGGATATGTACAAACCCATCCGCTTGTTGTAATACTGTTTCAGATAATCCATCTTTTTCAGTACCAAAAAACAGTGCTGCAGGTTCGGTAATATCAAATACATCTAAAGGGCTCGAATTTTGATGCGGCGAAGTAGCTATTATTTTGTAACCATGTTCTTTTAAACTCGTTATACAAGTATTAGTCGTATCAAACCTATTAACATCTACCCACTTTTGCGCCCCCATAGCAATTTCCTTATCAATATCTTTACCGTACCGCTCCTCTACCACATTAAGCTCCTGTATACCAAAAACTTCACATGTTCGCATTACAGCACTTGTGTTATGCAACTGAAAAACATCCTCTATAGCCACCGTAAAATGCTTTGTTCTGTTTTGGAGTATCTCTAAAAACCTATTTTTTCTATCAGCAGTAATAAAATTCTCAATATAAGTAAGATAATCCAAGTCTGATGTATTTTTCATTATGAGTACTGATGTTTAAAATGTTTTGCTAATTTAGAGGTGCTAAAATTTAAGTATGACACAGGAAGAATTACTCGAACAAATTTACAAAAAAGACGACAAAGCATTTACCCTACTTTACGATATGTATGCTAAAAGTCTTTACGGTATTATCTTTAACCTAATTAATGATAAAGAAGAGAGTGAAGATATATTACAGGAAGTATTTGTAAAAATATGGAAGAATATTGATAGCTATACTACTAGTAGAGGTAGGTTTTTTACGTGGATATTAAACATTGCACGGAATACGGCTATAGACAGGCTTCGCTCTAAAAGCCGCAATAACAGCAAGAAAAACCTATCTTCAGATAATTTCGTAGATATTCTTGATAACAATACAGCAATAACCTATAAAATTGATGCCATCGGGATAAGAGAATTCATCAAAAAACTAAAGCCAAGGTGTATCCGCATCATGGATCTATTATTCTTTAAAGGCTATACACAACAAGAAGCTTCGGAAGAGCTTCAAATACCTTTAGGAACAGTTAAAACACAAAATAGGAATTGTATTAAGGAACTAAGAACAATACTAGAGGTATAATGGATAGCAAGGAATTAATAGAATCGGGAACGCTAGAACTTTTTGTTTTTGGATTATTATCTGAAAATGAAAATAGCGAAATACAAAAAGTAGCAGAACGTGATACCGAAGTACAAGCAGAAATTCTTGCTATCGAAAAATCAATAATAAACCTATCGTATGGTATATCGCCAAAGCTATCGGCACAAAACTACAACAAGCTATACGCTAAACTAATTAAAGAAAATCAAGATAGCGTAGTACCTATAAACAAACGTAGTAAAACAACCCAATATATTGGTTGGGCAGCAGCTATTATACTTATGTTTGGTATTGGCATTCAGTACCACAAATACAACCAGGTTAGCAAGGAGGTACAGGAAACCAGCATCCAACGCAATAAATTTGAGCAAATGGTAGTTAGTATAAAAAAGCAGCATACACTAACCGAAAGAGCGTTGGCAATTGTTCGTGATACTGACAATACAGAAATTCATCTTGAAGGGCAACAAATTGCGCCAGAATCATTTGCAAAAGTTTACTTAAACAAAAAAAGTAATAAAACGCATGTTGACATAACGGGCTTACCCGCCCCACCAGAAGGTAAAGTATACCAAGTTTGGGCACTTAAACTTAACCCGCTTACCCCTATTAGCATTGGCGTATTGGATAGTGCTATAGCAGATGCCAATAAAGGTGTTTATAAAGTAGATAGCTTTGAAGGTGCAGAAGCATTTGGTATAACGTTAGAGCCTGGGGGCGGTAGCGAAAATCCAACATTGGGACAACTACACACACTAGGAAAAGTGTAATACATGAAAAAGAAACTTGTAGTACTTAGCGGAGCAGGCGTTAGTGCCGAAAGTGGCATAAATACGTTTAGAGATGCAGGTGGTTTGTGGGAAGGGCATGATGTAATGGAAGTCGCATCGTCCGAAGGTTTCCGTAAAAACCCTGCACTTGTTTTGGACTTTTATAATAAAAGACGAAAACAACTGCACGAAGTACACCCCAATAAAGCACATACGCTTATAGCACAACTGGAAGATGTATTTGATGTTACTGTAATTACCCAAAATGTAGATGATTTGCACGAACGTGCTGGCAGCAATAACGTAATACATTTACACGGCGAACTCCTAAAAGCCCGTTGCACACAAAATGAAAATACCATAATACGCTGGACAGCTGATATTACTTTGGGTACACTCCACCCTACTACGCAACAACAACTACGCCCACACATAGTTTGGTTTGGCGAGGCAGTACCTGCCATAACAAAAGCTATGCAAATAGTAAAACAAGCCGATTATATAATTGTAATAGGAACAAGTATGCAGGTATACCCCGCAGCGGGGCTAATAGATTACGCCAAACCAAACGCACCTATTTATTACATAGACCCAAACCCTGCACAATTACCCCATTTAAGTAACCCCGTAGAGGTGTTTCCGTTAAAAGGTAGTGAAGGGATGAAAATTGTAGTAGAAAATTTAATAAAAATCAACGAATTGTAAGCCGTCTGAGTACGTAAATTTCTAAAAAACTCACAACAAAAACGTATATTTGCGCTTACTCATTTACAACACACAACACATGCAAATTTTATCGGAACTAAACGCTATATCGCCTATAGACGGACGTTACAGAAACAAAACCATAGCATTATCCCCTTATTTTTCGGAAGAAGCATTAATACGCTATCGTGTACTCGTAGAAATTGAATATTTCATTATGTTATGCGAGTTACCCTTACCACAACTTAAAAATGTTGATAACAGCCTTTTTGATGCGTTACGCGATATTTATAAAAATTTTACATCGGAAGATGCACAACAGATAAAAGAAATAGAGAAAACAACCAATCACGACGTTAAGGCGGTTGAATATTTCATTAAAAAAGCATTCGATAAACTCGGATTGGATGATTATAAAGAGTTTATCCACTTTGGGTTAACCTCACAAGATATAAACAACACGGCAATACCGCTTTCTACCAAAGAAGCGTTTGAGGATGTTTACATGCCATCGCTCATCAAATTAATTGCAAAACTAAAAGAATTGAGTGTAGAGTGGGCAGATGTACCCATGTTGGCACGTACGCACGGGCAACCTGCATCGCCTACCCGTTTAGGCAAAGAAATAGGCGTATTTGTAGAACGCTTGGAAGAACAATTACGCTTGTTATTTAATGTACCGTTTGCCGCCAAATTTGGTGGTGCTACAGGAAATTTTAATGCGCACGCTATTGCATACCCAAATAACGATTGGAGAAAATTTGGAAATGATTTTGTAGAAGGTAGATTGGGCTTAAAACACTCTTTCCCTACTACGCAAATAGAGCATTACGACCATTTTGCAGCGTTTTTTGATGCTTTAAAGCGTATTAATACAATACTAATTGACCTTGATAGGGATATTTGGACGTATGTATCGATGGATTACTTTAAACAAAAAATTAAAGCGGGCGAGATAGGTTCATCGGCTATGCCACACAAGGTTAACCCTATTGATTTTGAAAACTCTGAGGGCAACTTAGGTATTGCTAATGCTATATTCGAGCACCTATCGGCTAAACTACCCATATCGAGGTTACAGCGCGACCTTACCGATAGTACCGTACTGCGTAACATTGGTGTACCCATGGGGCATACTATTATAGCTTTTGAAGCCACAATAAAAGGGTTAAATAAATTATTACTAAACGAGGGTAAATTTGCTGAAGATTTAGAGAAAAACTGGGCTGTTGTTGCCGAAGCAATACAAACTATACTACGCCGTGAGAGCTACCCCAACCCTTACGAAGCATTAAAAGATTTAACGCGTACCAACCAAGTAATTAATAAAGAAGCAATACATAATTTTATTAATACATTAAAAGTTTCTGACGATGTTAAAAACGAACTTTTACAAATAACACCAAGTAATTATTTGGGAATAAACGCGTAATAAGCGAATAAATAGCATAAAAAAGCAGCCATTTAATGGCTGCTTTTTTTATCTGTATTATATACTATTATCTTGAGTAATTGGGTGACTCGTTAGTAATAGTAACATCGTGTGGATGACTTTCGGATATACCACTAGATGTAATGCGTACAAAACGACCTGATTCTTGCAAGGTAGGGATGTCTTTAGCACCACAGTATCCCATACCAGCACGCAATCCGCCAATAAACTGTAGCATACTTTCAAATAATTCACCTTTATAAGGTACACGTCCTACAATACCTTCAGGAACAAGTTTTTTAACATCATCCTCTACATCTTGGAAATAACGGTCTTTAGAGCCTTCTTTCATAGCCTCTACAGACCCCATGCCTCTATACGATTTAAACTTCCTACCCTCAAAAATTATAGTTTCTCCTGGCGATTCTTTGGTACCTGCTAGTAACGAACCTAACATTACACAGTCGGCTCCCGCTGCTAATGCCTTAGGTATATCGCCTGTATAACGAATACCGCCATCGGCAATTACAGGAACACCTGTACCACGTAGCGCAGCAGCAACTTCGAGTACCGCAGAGAATTGCGGAAACCCTACGCCTGCCACAACACGTGTTGTACATATTGAGCCTGGACCTATACCTACTTTTACGGCATCGGCACCATTATCGGCAAGGTATTGAGCAGCTTCGGGCGTAGCAATATTACCTACAACTACATCCAACTCTGGGAATTTTGCTTTTACTTCTTTAAGTACTTTTACCACACCTTGCGTATGCCCGTGTGCAGTATCTATAATTACAGCATCAACACCCGCATTTACAAGGGCTTCTGCTCTGGTTACTGCATCGGCAGTAACACCTAAGGCAGCAGCCACACGTAGTCTGCCAAATTTATCTTTATTGGCAATAGGTTTTTGGGTTAGTTTGGTAATATCTCTAAAAGTTATAAGTCCAACTAATTTATAATCGTTGTTTACAACAGGTAGTTTTTCAATTTTGTGTTCTTGTAGTATGCTTTCGGCAGCCGCAAGTGTAGTGCCTTCGGCTGCTGTAACTAGCTTTTCAGAAGTCATCACTTCCAATATCGAGCGTTCATCAACTTTTTCAAAACGCAAATCCCGATTGGTTACAATGCCTTTTAGCGTACCGTTTTCATCCACTATAGGAATACCACCTATACTATACTCACGCATAGCGTTTTTAGCATCGCCAACATTAGCTGTTAATGGCAATGTAACAGGATCGATTATCATACCCGATTCTGCTCGTTTTACTTTACGTACTTCATTGGCTTGCTGCTTAATGGTCATGTTTTTGTGCAGCACGCCAATACCACCCTCACGAGCCATAGCAATAGCCATAGCACTTTCGGTAACGGTATCCATTGCAGCAGATACTATAGGAACGTTAAGCGTTATATTTCGTGAAAATTTGGATTGTATGCTTACTTCGCGTGGTAAAACTTCGGAGTAATTAGGAACTAGCAGTACATCATCGTAGGTAAGTCCTTCGCCGATGATTTTAGTTGTGTGTGCTTTCATATGCAATTTGTAGTTAAATTGCATGCAAATATAGTATTTTTAAGTGAGATTTAAAACAGTTTACAATCTGTTAAAATTAATGATACTCCCCGAACAATTTTGTAGCCTCATTATATGAGCTTTCAAAGCTCAACGCGTTTAAATGGGTTGTTGCTTTAGCTGCTGTAAAATACGACAGCATTTTTTCGGTAGGCATATTTCCAGTAAGGTCATCTTTTGCCATGGGGCAACCACCAAACCCTTGTATAGCACCATCAAAACGGGTACATCCTGCTTTATAGGCAGCATCTATTTTTTCGTGCCATTTATCGGGTGTAGTATGCAGGTGTGCTCCAAATTCTATAGTTGGGTATTTAGGTATAAGGTTAGAAAACAGGTAATCGATAACATCGGGGGTAGAACTTCCTACCGTATCGGATAACGAGAGTATGGTTACCCCCATATCAGCTAACTTTTCTGTCCATTCTCCTACAATTTCTACATTCCAAGGGTCGCCATATGGGTTACCAAAGCCCATAGATAGATAAGCAACCACTTCTTTATTGGATTTAGCTGCTATGTTTAGTATTTCTTGCAAGGTAACTAACGATTGTGCTATGGTTTTGTGCGTGTTACGCATCTGGAAGTTTTCTGAAATAGAAAACGGATAGCCTAAGTATTGTATTTCGGGATGCTGTGCAGCAGCCTCTGCACCTCTGGTATTGGCTATTATGGCTAGTAATTTACTGCGTGTTTCAGTTAAATCGAGCTGTGCTAGTACTTCGGCAGTATCTTGCATTTGCGGAATAGCCTTAGGCGAAACAAAACTACCAAAATCAATAGTATCGAAACCAATACGTAGTAACGATTGGATGTAAGCTACTTTTTTTTCGGTTGGGATAAACGGTTTTATACCCTGCATGGCATCACGTGGGCATTCAATAATTTTTACCTGTTTCATAGCCATCAAAGATATAAAATTTAGGCTTTACGAAAACGTTTTCTTTATGTACTTGAATAGTAGATAAAACGCTGATTTTATTAGTTATTTTTATTACGAGCCAATAGTTTTTCGTTAATAGCCTTTACCAGTGCTGGACCTTCGTAAACAAAACCTGTATAGAGTTGAATAAGGCTTGCTCCTGCTTCTAACTTCTCTAGGGCGTCTTCGGGGGTGTGTATACCTCCTACGCCTATTATAGGAAATGCCTTATTACTATTTTCTGATAAAAAACGTATTACTTCTGTAGCACGCTTTCGCAATGGTTTACCACTAAGCCCTCCCATTTCTTTTTTATTTTCAGATTGTAACCCTTCACGCGATATAGTGGTATTGGTGGCTATTACACCTGCTATAGCTGTAGTTTTTGCAATGTCTATAATATCTAACAATTGCTCATTGGTAAGGTCGGGGGCTATTTTTAATAAAATTGGTTTTTGTTTTGGTTTTTCGGCATTTTTGGCTTGCAAGGTTTGCAGTAGCTTGGTTAATGGCTCTTTGTCCTGTAGCTCCCTTAAATTGGGTGTATTGGGCGAACTTACATTAACCACAAAATAGTCTACATAATCGTATAAGGCATCAAAACAAATTTTGTAATCCTCAACAGCATCTTCGTTAGGCGTAACTTTATTTTTACCAATATTCCCCCCTATAAGCACATGATCTTTTCCTTTGGGGTTTGCTTTTAATCTTTCTACTGCTGCCTCTACTCCACCATTATTAAAACCCATTCGGTTAATTAGCGCGCTATCTTCGCGTAAGCGAAATAATCGTTGTTTGGGGTTGCCTTCTTGCGGTTTTGGTGTTAGTGTACCTATTTCTATAAAACCAAACCCACAATTAGCAAGTTCTTTATACAGTACAGCATCTTTATCGAGTCCTGCTGCCAGCCCTACTGGATTTTTAAATTTTAGTCCGAATACTTCCCGTTCCAAACGAGGGTCGTTAACTTCGTATTTTGCTTTTAAAAAATGGGAAGCACCTGGTATTTTATTAATGAATCGGATTGAATCGAACGTAAAATGGTGTACTTTTTCGGGGTCGAAACGAAAAAGTAAAGGGCGTATAACTGATTTGTACATAGTGGTTGTGTTGATAGGTTGTGCAAATTTACTATTAAATTCTGTTTCCACAGAAAAGTTTTAGTGCTACTATAAATATGATACTCTCAAATAAATTGTAAATTTGTGTTCATTATTAATAAAAACGTAAAAATGCAACACATAATAGACCGATTTATCAGCTATGTTACTGTTGATACCGAATCTGATCCAAACTCTGATACAACGCCTAGTACTGAGAAACAATGGAATCTTGCCAACCAATTGGTTGAAGAACTTAAGGCAATTGGTATGGAAGATGTTACTATAGATGAAAACGCTTATATAATGGCTACGTTACCGTCTAATGTAGACCATGATGTACCTGTTGTTGGTTTTGTTTCGCACTTTGATACAACACCCGATTTTACTGGAGCGAATGTAAAACCTAAGATTATAAAAAATTATGATGGTGGTGATATTGTATTGAATGAGGAGCAAAATATTGTACTATCGCCTACATACTTTAAGGATATGCTACAATACAAAGGGCAAACACTTATTACTACCGATGGTACTACGCTTTTAGGTGCTGACGATAAAGCGGGTATTACCGAAATTGTTAGTGCTATGGAATACCTTATTAATAACCCTCAAATTAAACATGGAAAAATTCGTGTAGGATTTACACCCGATGAGGAAATAGGTAGAGGTGCGCATAAGTTTGATGTGGCTAAGTTTGGCGCGGACTGGGGTTATACTATGGATGGTAGCCAAATTGGTGAATTAGAATATGAAAATTTTAATGCTGCTGGTGCAAAAATTACTTTTAAAGGTAAAAGCGTACACCCTGGTTATGCCAAAGGCAAAATGATTAACTCTATGCTGCTAGCTAGTAAATTTGTAGCCGCATTACCTGAAAATGAAGTCCCTGAGCGTACCAGTGGCTACGAAGGATTTTATCATGTAACAAATATTGATGGTAGTATTGAGAAAACAATGGTACAACTTATAATACGCGACCATGATAGGGAGAAGTTTGAGGCTCGTAAAGAAAAAGTAGCGCAAATTGCAGATGCTATTAATGATGAATATATGGAACAATTTGGTGAACCTATTGTTATTGCCGATATTAAAGACCAGTACTACAATATGAAAGAAAAAGTAGTACCTGTGTTTCATATTATTGATATTGCTGAAAGAGCAATGAAGGAACTGGATATTAAACCGCTTATTAAGCCTATTCGTGGTGGTACCGATGGCTGCCAGCTATCGTACATGGGGTTACCATGCCCAAATATATTTGCTGGCGGGCATAATTTTCATGGTAAATATGAATATGTGCCTGTAGAGAGTATGCAAAAAGCCACCGAAGTTATTGTAAAAATTGCTGAACTTACGGCTAAAATATACAATGGGTAAAAGCTAGGAAAGTTTGCACTTGTGGACTGAGGAGCTTGATGTTTTAAAAACCCATAATTAATAAAACAAGGAAACAGGGTTGCCCATGATATTAAATGGTGTAGGACTGAATGATAAATATTGGAAATGGTTTTTATAACTAGTTCAAAAAATAAAAAAGCCTCATTGTAACAATGAGGCTTTTTTATTTTACTGTAGTTTAAATAAACTATTACTTAGCATTAGCTTTATTTAGCTTTTGGCTTAACTCTAACGATATTGCCGAACGCTCTAACTTTAATTTTCCTGCCATTGTTTCTATTACTGTAGTGTCATCAGCAAGGTCAACAACCTTACCGTGAATACCACTTTTAGTAATAATTTTATCGCCTACTTTAAGATCTTTTTCAAATTGTTTTTCCAATTTTGCCCTTTTCTGTTGTGGTCGTATCATTAAAAAATAAACGACAACGAACATTAATATAAAAGGCATAAATGTTTGTAACTGTTCCATATATAGTTTTTATTTTGCTTTTTTAGTAGCAACCTCGCCTTCTTTTGGCGTAACAACAGCCTTAAATTTAAGTACTTGGCTCCCCTCCTCTGTGTTTGCCGATACTGTTACTGTTTTGTTTTGGTTTCCTTTTTTTCCTTTAGAGTTAAACTCTACATTTACTTCGCCTGTTTCGCCTGGTTTTACTGGTGTTTTAGTATAACTTGGTACAGTACATCCGCAACTCGCTTTTGCTTGGCTTACCACTAAATCTGAAGTACCTTCGTTTTTAAACGTAAACGTGTGCGATACAACTTCTCCTTGGTCTATCGTACCAAAGTCGTGCTCTACTTCATCAAACTTCATTACTGCAATTTTACCTGCATCTGCGTGTGCTATCTCAGCTTCTTTCGCCGTTTCTTCGTCAATACGTAGTGCTGCATTTTCTTTACACGATGTTGTAAGTACTAAAGATGCTATGGCGAACATAGCTACTGTTCTTTTTATCATAACTGTAATTTTAAATTGTTTACATTAAACCTCTTCCGGTTTTTACTAGTTTATTGTTGGTTTTATAGTCTTTAATTAAATTATCTAAAATTCCGTTGATAAAAATACTACTTTTTGGTGTCGAATATTCTTTTGCTATCTCAAGATATTCGTTTATAGTAACTTTTACGGGAATAGATGGGAATTTTAAAATTTCGCATATTGCCATTTTTAGCATTATGGCATCTATTTCGGCTATACGTTCCGTATCCCAATTTGGCGTTTTATCTATAAATTCCTTTGCAAGCTCTGTTTCATTTAGTACTGTTTTTCTAAACAAGTTTCTTACAAAATCCTTATCATCAATATCCTTATACAATTTCGGCACATTAAAGGCATCATTATCCTCCTTTATTTGGCGTAACTGTTTTGCTATCATTGTATTTACTAACGGAATATCGTCAACCCAAGTTAATTTATAATCTTCAAGGTAGTCGTATAACTTCTCATTAGGTGCAATAACTTCTGTAAAAAGTGCTGTAATAAAATTTTTATCAACTTCAAAACTATCCTCTTTACTAGCCATATAATTTTTATATACTTCGCTTTCTCTTATATCTTCAAGCAATAATAGTATATAATCATCATTTTGCTTCCAGTTGTTTATTTTTCGGTCGTCTATTGCATTATTTAAAGATTCGTTATCCTCTAGTAACTGCAATACCCTATTAGCAACAAACTTTTTATTCGGATTTCGCTCTTCTGCGGTAGCTAAATGCTTTTTGGATAATTTCTCAACATAATCCTCTTCACTGCGTCTTAGCTCTACTAAAGCAGCAACTATTGTTAAATATAGGTCACGAATGCTCTCTATGCTGTGGAAAAGAAATTTTTCTTCTTTTTCCATATTGTCTGAATCATTTTGATGCATGGCGTATACAGACTGCATCACTTTAACCCGAATATGTCTTCTGTTTAACATTCGTTTCGTTTATAAGAACTTTAAAAATTAAAGAAGCGAAAGAGCAATTCTTTCGCTTCGCAAAATTAAAAATAATATCTTTTTATCGCTACTTATTTAGCGCTTTCTTTTTTTCTGTCGTCAATTCTTTGCTGTGCTAATGTCATAGCTGCTTTTTGGGTTGTTATACCATTAGCTTCAGCGTGCGTAAATATCTCTAATGTAGTGTTATAAATATTTTCTGTTCTGCGCATCGACTCTGCTTTGTCGTAACCTACAATCTCAGCATATACATTAATTATACCTCCTGCGTTTATAAGGAAGTCTGGCGCGTATGATATACCTTTTTCCTGTAATATTTTACCATGTACTTCATCGTTAGCCAACTGGTTGTTAGCAGCACCTGCTATTACTTTAGCTTTTAGCCTTTGTATGGTATCATCATTAACAGTAGCACCCAATGCACACGGAGCATAAATATCTACATCGGCACTGTAAATATCTTTACCTGTATAAATATGTGCACCATATTTAGCGGCTACTTCTTGCATTTTAGCTTCGTTAATATCGGTAATTTCTATATGTGCGCCCTCTTTAGCAAGGTAGCTTATTAATGTTTCGCCAACATGCCCTGTACCCTGCACTAGTACTTTTTTACCATCTAGTTTATCGGTACCAAAACGGTGCATTGCAGCAGCTTTCATTCCCATGTAAACACCGTAGGCTGTTACTGGCGATGGGTTACCTGAACCTCCTTTAGATTCTGAAATTCCTGTAACGTGAGGAGTAATATCACGAATAATATCCATATCGGGTGTAGTAGTACCTACATCCTCAGCAGTAATATATTTACCACTTAACGAGTGGATAAACTCGCCAAATTTAGCCATCATGGCTGGTGTTTTATCCTTTTTTGAATCGCCAATGATAACGGCTTTACCACCGCCTAAATTTAATCCTGAAATTGCAGATTTATAGGTCATTCCCCTCGATAGCCTTAAAACATCATTTAAAGCTTCCCATTCGTTAGCGTAGCTCCACATTCTGGTACCTCCAAGAGCAGGTCCTAAAACGGTATTATGAATACCGATTATTGCTTTTAAACCAGTATCTTTGTCATGACAAAAAACGATTTGCTCGTGGTCATTAAAAGAAGGCTGTCCAAAAACAGGGTCAGATTTTATAAGATCGTTAGCTTTTACAACTTCTGCAATCATGATAAATAATTTTAAATTGAAATTTATTCAAAAATAGGGTACAAAAATACACATATAATTAAAATGTTACAATATAAACGCCTTTTTTTGTGTATTCGTCAATTTTAGGAGTTGTTTGCTCAATGGCTAAAAGCATAAAAATGTTGAGCTGTTTAACATTAAAACACAATAACATATTCATTTATTAACATAATAATGAAAGAACTTCAGTATTTAAACAAATATTTTGTAAAATATAAATTTCGCTTTCTCGTAGGGATAGGTATAACTATAGTAGCGCAAATATTTGCACTATTTACACCTAGTCTTATTGGAGATTCAATAAAGTCAATAGAAGAATTTAGTACCCAAAATACCATCTCTGCCGAAGCAATAAAAAGCGAACTGCTTAATAACATATTACTTATAATTGCAACGACACTTATTGCAGGCATATTAACTTTTTTAATGCGCCAAACATTAATAGTAATGTCGCGCCACGTGGAGTTTGACCTTAAAAATGAGATTTTTAGGCACTACGAAAACCTATCGCAAAGTTTTTATAAACGTAACCGTACGGGCGACTTGATGAACCGAATTAGTGAGGATGTAAATAAAGTGCGCATGTATGTGGGCCCTGCGGTAATGTATACCATGAATACTATAATACGTTTTACTGTAGTAATAACACAAATGTATTTAATATCGCCTAAACTAACTTTATATACCCTACTTCCCCTTCCAATACTATCGTACAGTATTTTTAAAATAAGTAAGGAAATTAATAGGCGTAGTACATTATACCAGCAAAACTTATCGCGACTCTCTACATTTACGCAAGAAATGTTTTCGGGAATACGGGTTATAAAAGCCTATGGGCTGGAGGGGCAAAAACAGGAAGATTTTACAAAGCTATCCCGCGATAGTAAAAAGAAAAACATGAGCCTTGTAAAAATGAATGCTCAGTTTGGACCTTTAATGATATTATTAATAGGATTAAGCAACTTGGTTGTAATATACGTTGGTGGTGTTATGTACATAAATGGCAGTATACCCAATATAGGTATTATTGCACAGTTTATACTTTACATTAATATGCTTACATGGCCAGTAGCATCGTTGGGTTGGATATCCTCTATGGTGCAGGAGGCAGAGGCATCACAAAAAAGGATTAATGAGTTCCTGCATACGGAACCCGATATTAAAAATACACAAACAGCGCCTACACCCGTTAACGGAGCTATTGCTTTTAAAAATGTTTCGTTTACCTATGAGGATACCAATATTACAGCACTTACTAATATTTCGTTTACTGTAAATAAAGGCGAAACCTTAGCAATATTGGGTAAAACAGGCTCAGGTAAATCAACTGTATTATCACTAATTAGTAGGCTTTACGATGTAGAAAAAGGCGAAATAACTGTTGATGGCACTAATGTAAAGCAACTTAACCTTAACGACTTACGCAATAGTATAGGCTTTGTACCACAAGATGCCTTTTTATTTTCTGATAGTATTGGGAATAACATTAAATTTGGTGACGAAGATGCCACTTATGAAGAAATTGTTGCTGTAGCTAAAAAAGCAGTAGTACACGATAATATTGCAGCTTTTAATAAACAATACGAAACCGTTTTGGGCGAACGCGGTATAACACTATCGGGCGGGCAAAAACAAAGGGTATCTATAGCACGCGCCATGATTAAAGATGCACCAATATTGTTACTAGACGACTCACTCTCGGCAGTAGATACCGAAACGGAAGAAGCAATACTAAACAACCTATTGGAGTTTTGTAAGAACAAAACAACCATTATAGTAAGCCACAGGGTATCGTCTGCAAAAAATGCCGATAAGATAATTATACTGGAGGACGGCAAAGTAATGCAACAAGGCACTCATAATGAGTTGGTAAATACAGATGGGTACTATAAAGAGTTGTATTTAAAACAACTATCTGAAAAAGAAATTTAATAAGTTTGTTGCATTATTTAGATTTTTTTTAGATTTTTGATTGCTACGTAAATCATATAAACCAAACCAAGGATTATGAGAGATAATGATATGTTGGAAAAGGAAGAAATCTTTTCTAAAGTGCTGAGAGCAGGAAGAAGAACTTACTTTTTTGATGTAAGGGCTACCAAAGCCAATGATTACTACATTACAATTACAGAAAGTAAAAAGTTTACTGAAGAAGATGGATCTTTTCACTTTAAAAAGCACAAAATATACCTTTATAAGGAAGATTTTACGGCGTTTAGAGAGATTCTTGAGGAAATGACTACTTATGTACTTGACCAAAAAGGTGAAGAGGTGATATCTGAAAGACATCAAAAAGATTTTAGAAAACTCTTTACAGATAAAGATGAGGAAACTGTTACAACGGAGAATTTTACTGACGTAAATTTTGAAGATATATAAATAAAAAACTGCCTTAGGGCAGTTTTTTTATACCTATGCAATTCGTAATCCGTTAGTCACACTACTATCTGGAGCCAACAATACAACATCACCTTCTGCTCCCACTGCGCCTAAAACAAGGCACTCACTCATAAATTTACCTATCTGCTTTTTAGGAAAATTTACAACGGCTACAATTTGCCTGTTTAAAAGCGCATCTTTAGTATAACGTTTGGTTATTTGTGCTGATGATTTTCGGATACCAATATCATCTCCAAAATCTATGATAAGTTGGTAAGCGGGTTTTCTTGCCTCAGGAAAATCATTAACTGCAATAATAGTTCCTACGCGCATTTCCGTTTTTGTAAACTCTTCCCAAGTAAGCATAAAAATGTAATAATTATTGAATTTTAAAATACACCAATAAAAACTTTAGCCAGATACTAAGAACTATTCTTTTTCAAGCACTATATCAATAGGTCTATTCATTTTACGTCCAAATTTTACAGCAGCTTGCTGGCTATCGTTAGAGCATAAAACGTACATATTGTAATTGTATAAAGGTACTATAACCGTTTTAAATGCACCACCGTTTTCATCGCCATCAATATCTTCAACTTTTATGCTAAACCTATCCGCAGGAAACGTATTGGCTACCGAAAGCAGGTAGTTATCTTTCGCAAACGGAAAAAACCAACGTTCCTTTATTGCTTTTTCGCCCTCGGCCAATCTTTTATTATCATCTCCTATTTTATAGTTCGATGTAAACTGTAGGGGGCTATTCCCATTTTTAAAACTATACACGTTATTTACATTAATAACATCAATACCTTTACTGTCTACTATTGTTATTTTTAAGTTTTTAATATTTTCTGTTTTCCCAGCCTCATGTACATCCAAAACAACATACGATGTAAAATCGTAACCGCAATGCATTACTTGTGCATTGGCAGAGAAAACAAAGAGTATAAAAAATAAAGTAAAATATCGCATGGTTTAATAATATTATTGGTAAAAATAAGATTCTAAACAGTTACTTTCAAAAAGTATTCCAATAAAAAAAGCCGCCGAGTGGCGGCTTTTAAATAATATTGTTCGTTTAGAGGTTTATTTAACGTCCATTAACTCTACATCAAAAACAAGTGTAGCATTTGGTGGTATAACCCCACCAGCACCGTTAGCACCATAGGCTAGGTGCGAAGGAATTACAAAACGAGCTTTATCGCCCACTTTTAGTAATGACACACCTTCGTCCCATCCAGGTATTACCTGCCCAACACCCAATTGAAATTCAATAGGTTTTTTTCTTTGGTACGACGAGTCAAAAACCTGCCCATCGTCCAAAGCACCCTTATAGTGTACCGATACTTTTTTACCTTTTTCGGCTTTTGCACCTGTACCCTGCTGGATTATTTGGTAACGCAATCCGCTATCGGTTTTATTAAAACCAGCGGCTAATTTTTCCATTTCAGCTTCAGCTCTCGCTTTCTCCTCTGCCAAACGCTTTTCGCGCGAGCCCTCAAATGTTCTAAAAGCCTCAATAGCATTCCAGTTTTTAGCTTCTTCTCCTTCTCTAACAATCTCAAGCGTTTCTATAGCATCGCCTTGCGCAATACTATCTACAACATCCTGCCCTTCTACCACATGACCAAAAACAGTATGTTTACCATCCAACCAAGACGTTTCTACGTGCGTAATAAAAAACTGTGACCCGTTAGTGCCTGGTCCTGCATTTGCCATAGAGAGTACTCCTGGCTTATCATGTTTTAATTCTGGATGGAATTCATCGTCAAAGTTGTAACCAGGTCCGCCAGTACCGCTGCCCTGTGGGCAACCACCCTGTATCATAAAATCAGGTATAACACGGTGAAATTTTAAACCATCGTAATAGGGAGTTCCTTGTGGCTTTTCGTTATTTTCAAGATTGCCTTCGGCAAGCCCTACAAAATTTCCTACCGTACCTGGTGTTTTATCGTGTGTAAGCTTTACTATTATAGCACCTTTTGTGGTATTGAACTTTGCGTAAATTCCGTTTTCCATTATCGTATTTTTATAATTTTAAAAACGCAAATTTACAAATAATATTCCTACTTATACCTTTAGCACATCATAACAAAAATGTAAATTTGGAGTTACTAACTTATAATAGTATGGAAAACGAAAACAATTACCTATTGGTTAACAAGGCAGCTTGGAACAGTAAAACAGCCGTTCATATTAACTCTGATTTTTACGATATGCCCTCTTTCCTAAAAGGAAAATCGAGCTTAAATAGTATTGAGCTTGAATTGCTAGGCGATGTTAAGGGTAAAAAAATACTACACTTACAATGCCACTTTGGGCAAGATACCTTATCGTTAGCACGAATGGGTGCTATAGTTACGGGAGTAGATTTATCGGACAAGGCTATTGAGAAAGCGCAAGAATTATCGGAAACATTAAACATTGCGGGGCGTTTTATTTGTTGTGATGTATATAGTTTGCCCGAACATCTTGATGAGGAATTTGATATTGTTTTTACAAGCTACGGCACTATAGGCTGGTTACCTGATATGGAAAAATGGGCAAGTATTGTTAGTAGGTATTTAAAACCCAAAGGACAGTTTATTTTTGCCGATTTTCATCCCGTAGTATGGATGTTTGATGATGCCTTTACGGATATTGCGTACAGCTACTTTAACAAACAAACTATTTTTGAAACCATTGCAGGCTCGTACACCGATAATGATGCCGATATTAGTACTGATATTATTTCGTGGAATCATAGCATTGCTGATGTACTTAGTAACCTGCTTAAAAAAGGGTTACAATTAAAAGAGTTTAAGGAATATGATTATAGCCCTTATGACTGTTTGGAGGGTATGGAGGAGTTTGAAACAGGAAAGTTCCGAATTAAAAAAATGGGCAATAAAATACCCATGGTATATGCACTACGTGCAGAAAAAACCTACGAATAATTTACTTATATTTGGGAAAATCAATTTTTAAATAGCATGGAAAGCGTTTTTGACCCTGAGGGAAATAAAAATTTAATAGCACGCATTGAGAAACTAACTCCTATTACCCTATCACAATGGGGGAAAATGACGGTTAGCCAAATGATGGAGCACTGCCAACAACCTATAAAAGTGGCACGTGGTACACTCCTATTAAAACCCACCCTAATGAGTTTTCTTTTTGGGAAAATGATAAAGAAAAAACTCATGGATCCAAAACCTTTTGCACGCGATTTACCTACTGTAAAGCAGTTTAAAATAGAAAACGAACCTGATTTTGAAAACACTAAAAAAGAATTGATTGAACTGGTTAGTATTTTTGCTACAGAAGGGCACGATGCTATAAAAAACACGAAACATCCATTTTTTGGCAATATGACAATGAAAGAATGGGATGTATTACAATGGAAACACCTAGACCATCACTTAAAACAATTTGGGGTTTAAATTAATCAATTTCTTGATGTAGTAACAGAATTGTTACATTTGCACACTAGCAAATTGAAAAATTAACTGATGCGCATTGATATAATTACCGTTTTACCTGAGCTTTTACGAAGCCCCTTTGAGGCTTCGATACTGAAGCGAGCTATTGATAAGGGCTTAGTAGAAGTTCACCTACATAACCTTAGAGATTACAGCACCAACAAGCATAAAAATGTAGACGACTACCAATTTGGCGGTGGTGCTGGTATGGTAATGATGGTTGAGCCTATTGATGCTTGCATATCCAAACTTAAAAGTGAGCGTGAGTACGACGAGGTAATTTACATGACTCCCGACGGCGAAACACTCAATCAGGGTATAGCCAACCAAATGTCACTACTAAAAAACATTATTATACTTTGTGGGCATTATAAAGGGGTAGACCAACGTGTACGCGACCATTTTATAACACGCGAAATATCTATTGGCGATTTTGTGTTATCTGGTGGCGAATTAGCAGCAGCCGTACTATCTGATGCCATTATACGCTTAATACCTGGTGTATTAAGCAACGAAACATCGGCACTTACCGATAGTTTTCAGGATAACTTACTCTCTCCTCCTATTTATACCCGACCATCGGAATATAAAGGTTGGAAAGTGCCCGATGTACTACTAAGTGGTAACTTTGGTAAAATAGACCAATGGCGTGAGGATAAAGCTTTGGAACATACTAAAAACAGGCGCCCTGATTTACTGGAAGATTAGGCTAAATTGCACCAATACAAAAGTAGTTTTAATACTAATATAAACACTTGTACTACCAATTTATAAGCTGTACACGAGTTTAGCGAAATATTAATTAACACTAACGTACTCAAAAACAATACAATATATTTTTAGCGAAAGCCCAAAACAGTTGAAAAAATTAATTAAAAAATTGATTGTTACTAATTTATAGCTTCAAATTTTTCTTTATATTTGCACCCACTTCGGATTAACCTCTGGCGAAACTCGTGAATGTTATTCTGATTCAAACTTAAATAATTAGAAATCATGTCTGATTTAGTAAAATTTGTAGAAGACGAATTTGTAACAAAAAAAGATTTCCCTGAGTTCAATTCGGGAGACACAATTACTGTGTACTACGAAATTAAAGAGGGTGAAAAAACCAGAACACAGTTTTTTAAAGGAGTAGTTATCCAAAAAAGAGGTACTGGTAGTACAGAGACTTTTACCATCCGTAAAATGTCAGGTTCTGTAGGTGTAGAGCGTATTTTTCCTATGAATATGCCAGCTTTACAAAAAATTGAAGTGAACCAAAAAGGTAAAGTACGTAGAGCACGTATCTTCTACTTTAGAAACCTTACAGGTAAAAAAGCAAAAATTAAAGAAAGAAGAAGATAATTTTTCATTCACAATGCTATACAAAAATCCCTCTGCAATGCAGGGGGATTTTTTTGTATTATGGTATTGTTATTAAATAGATAAAATATTACTAATACTCAAATAACCACACCCATTTTTTACCATATTCGCACTGTAAAATATCTTAATATTTTGTTATATTTGCCACCCTTACTGGCAGTAAATTCTTATTATAATGCGTTTAGTTTATTACTAATAAAAATGTACCCTAAGTCCAACTAAGTTACAACAACTACAATATAATTCATTTAATAATCTGCCTGTTTTTTTTAAACAGGAAATTTAAAAAACTGAACAATGTCAAAAGCATCAAAAATCATTTATACGATAACTGATGAAGCCCCAATGTTGGCAACACACTCTTTTCTCCCAATCGTAAAATCTTTTACAGCACCAGCAGGTGTAACAGTAGAAACAAGAGATATTTCGTTAGCAGGAAGAATACTCGCTAATTTTCCTGATAATCTTACTGACGATCAGAAAATAAGCGATGCGTTAAGTGAATTGGGTGAACTTGCTAAGACACCAGAAGCAAATATTATTAAATTACCAAATATCTCGGCATCTGTACCGCAGTTAAAAGAAGCTATTAAAGAGTTACAAGCACAAGGATACGCAATACCTGATTACCCAGAAGAGCCTGAAAATGACAAAGAAAAAGCCACAAAAGCACGTTATGCCAAAGTATTAGGTTCGGCAGTGAACCCTGTATTGCGTGAAGGTAACTCTGACAGAAGAGCTCCTAAAGCAGTTAAAAGATACGCTAAAGCACACCCACATAGAATGGGTGCTTGGTCGTCGGATTCTAAAACACACGTTGCCAGCATGAATGGTGGTGATTTTTATGGTAGCGAAAAATCAGTAGTTGTAAATGAGGCTGATGATGTAAAAATTGAGTTTACAGATAAAGACGGCAATGTAACACTACTAAAAGCGAGTACACCACTTTTGGCTGGCGAAGTTATAGACAGTTCTGTAATGAACATGAAAACTTTAAAAAGCTTTATAGCAGAACAGGTAGAAGAAGCAAAACAGCAAGGCGTATTATTTTCGGTACACCTTAAAGCTACCATGATGAAAATTTCTGACCCTCTTATTTTTGGGGCGTTTGTAGAAGTTTTCTTTAAAGATGTTTTTGAAAAATACAATACCTTATTTGATGAATTAGGTGTAGATACCCGTAATGGTCTTGGTGATGTGTATGCTAAAATAGCAGGTACACCACAGGAAGCAGAGGTTAAAGCAGCTATTGATGCAACTTATAGTAATGGTCCTGATTTGGCAATGGTAAACTCCGATAATGGTATTACCAACCTACACGTACCTTCGGATGTTATTATTGATGCATCTATGCCTGCCATGATACGTACATCGGGGCAAATGTGGAATGCCGAAGGCAACCAACAAGATACGAAAGCTATTATCCCAGACAGAAGTTATGCGGGTGTATACAGTGCAACAATAGATTTTTGTAAAAAGCATGGTGCATTTAATCCTGCTACAATGGGTAGCGTACCTAATGTGGGATTAATGGCACAAAAAGCTGAAGAATATGGGTCGCACGATAAAACGTTCCAACTTACCACAAAGGGTACAGTACGCGTTATTGCTAAAAATGGCACAGTATTAATGGAGCAAAATGTTGAAGAAAGTGATATTTTTAGAATGTGCCAAACTAAAGATGCTCCTATACGCGACTGGGTTAAACTAGCTGTTACCAGAGCACGACTATCGGCTACTCCTGCTATTTTCTGGTTAGACGAAAACAGAGGGCATGATGCACAACTTATTAAAAAAGTAAACACCTATTTAAAAGACCACGATACTACAGGTTTGGATATTCGTATTATGAACCCTGTAGATGCTACCAACTTCACATTAGAGCGTATTATTAAGGGAGAAGACACAATATCAGTAACAGGTAATGTACTAAGAGATTACCTTACCGATTTATTCCCAATACTAGAGGTAGGAACATCGGCAAAAATGCTATCTATAGTACCCTTAATGAATGGTGGCGGATTGTTTGAAACAGGTGCAGGAGGTTCTGCCCCTAAACACGTACAGCAATTTGTAGAGGAAGGCTACCTGCGTTGGGATTCGCTTGGAGAATTCTTAGCACTAGGAGTATCGTTAGAGCATTTAGCACAAGTATTTGGTAACGAAAAAGCTGTAATACTATCGGAAGCGCTAGATGATGCTACATCAAAATTCTTAGAAAATGATAAATCGCCAGCACGTAAAATAGGAAAAATAGACAATAGAGGTTCTCATTTTTACCTTGCTATGTATTGGGCAGAAGCATTGGCACAACAAACTAAAGATGCATCACTTAAAGCTGCATTTGAAAAAGTGGCGCAAGACCTTGCTGATAACGAAGCTAAAATAAACGAAGAGCTTATAGGCTCGCAAGGTAAACCACAAGATATTGGGGGTTATTACCATCCTGATTTTAATAAAACAGATAATGCTATGCGACCAAGTGCTACATTAAATACAGTACTTGCACAACTTATAAAATAATTTATTATTTATCTCGTTTAAAAAAGCAGTCAATAGTATTGACTGCTTTTTTGCGATTTCAAATATGAATCAACTCAAGACTGCTAGTATCCAATAACCCATGTATATTAATCCGAACAATCAATTTAATTGTACCGAAGATAGTGCAACGGTAAAAATAATTGAGCTACTAAAAGGTTCGGGGAACGAGGTAACTATAAATGCTGGAGAGACAATAGTTAAGGAAGGACAATTATGCGATTTTTTCTTTATAGTAGTTTCGGGAACGTTTAGGGCATACCGTTATGTTAACGACCAAGAAATTATTGTTGGATTCTCATTTCCGGGAGATATTGATACGGCACCTTATGCCTTTATAAAAAAACAACATAGTACCGAAACAATAGAGGCCATTACTAAAAGTGAGGTTATTAAAGTGTACCGAAGTACGTTTGATGAGCTAGCAGATAAATACCCTGAAATAAATACTTTTTTATTAAATTTACTGGTACATTATACGGAAATACTGGTAAAAAGGCACCTTGAGTTTAAGGCGTGTACTGCCGAGCATATTTATAACGTACTCCATAGCAGGCAACCCGAAGCAATAAATAAAATACCATTAAAATACGTTGCGTCATACTTAGGTATTTCGCCACAGCGTTTAAGTATTATACGAAATAACTTAAAAATTAAGTGTGAAAATTAAACTAGTTTAATTTTCATTTTTTCCAATTATTCTACTTTTGCTACGTTAACAGTATGCATTACAATTATAGTTGGTAGAAACTATTTACAGTCTATCCAGATTATTATACAGTTCGTCCATCTAAATTAAATAATTGGTACAAATACCCGCTATTATAGCACTTTTCAAAAGTAATAATAAATACTTTTGCACCATTAATTGCCATTTATCAAAATAATAAAAACATAAGTTTAATATTGTTAAATAATAAATTACAAACTACATCGTTAACAACATAGTAACTTTATAAAACAATCAGTAATCATCAAATCTTAATCAAAAAACAAACATTAAAACTATTATGGAATTATTTAAAAAAGAGTGCTTAAGTGTACTCTGTATGTTAATTTTTTCTGTAGCATTTGCACAGGAAGAGTTTACGTTAAGCGGTACCATTTCAGATTCTAAAAGTAACGAAACCCTTATTGGTGCAAATGTTTATATTTTAGAGCTGGAAAAAGTTATTGCTACTAACGAGTATGGATTTTACTCCATATCGTTACCAGAAGGGAGCTATACCGTAGAAATTAGCTATGTTAGTTTTGGTACGATTCGCGAAAATGTAGTTCTGGACAAAGATGTTAGGCAGAATTTTCAACTGAGCCTAGATACTAAAGAGCTAGAAGAAGTTGTAATTAGCGATAATCGTAAAAGGGCAAACATCAGGAAGCCTGAGATGAGTGTTAACCGATTATCGGTAGAAGAAATTAAAAAAATGCCTGTAGTACTGGGAGAGGTCGACGTAATAAAATCGTTATTACAGCTACCCGGTGTTACCAATGCAGGCGAAGGAGCATCGGGCTTTAATGTACGTGGTGGTGGTGCCGACCAAAATTTAATACTATTGGACGAAGCTACTATTTTTAACTCGTCCCACCTATTTGGCTTTTTCTCTGTATTTAATTCTGATGCTATTAAAAACATCAAACTTTATAAAGGTGGTATCCCAGCACGTTTTGGGGGAAGAGTATCTTCTGTTCTAGAAATATATCAAAAAGAAGGGAATAGTAAAGAGTTTCACATGAATGGCGGTATAGGTCTAATATCCAGCAGAGTTATGGCAGAAGGTCCTATTTCTAAAGATAGAGGGTCATTTCTTATTGCTGGAAGAGCCTCGTATGCCCATCTATTTTTAAAACTCGCAAATCAAGAAAATTCAGCCTATTTTTATGACCTTAACACTAAGTTAAGTTATAAACTTAATGAAAATAATAACTTATACCTATCAGGGTATTTTGGTAGAGACCTTTTTGAAATTGATGATTTATTTTCTAACACATACGGTAACACGATAGTTAACTTACGTTGGAATCATTTATTTAGTGATAAATTATTCTCTAACCTCTCTACTATATATAGTGATTATTATTACGGACTCGAACTTGATATTTTAGATTTTAAATGGGATTCTGGAATTAAAAATTATAATTTTAAGTACGACCTAAAGCATTACATATCTAACAATTTTAAACTGAAATATGGTATTAATGCTATTTATTATGACTTTAATCCTGGAAAGATAACACCTACAGGTGGCCTGTCTTCTATAAACGAAAGACAATTAGAAAAGAAATATGCCTTTGAGCCTGCTATATATATTGATGCAGAGCACAGGCTGAACGATAAAATAACAATGAGCTATGGTATTCGTTATAGTATGTTTTATAGACTAGGTGCTCAAACCATGAACTTATACGAAAATAATCAGGCTGTTAATTATAACTCCGATTTAAAAATATACGAAAAAGCAGACCCAATAGGTACTAAAAGATATAGTGGCGGACAAACTATTGCCGATTTTAATAATTTAGAACCACGTGCAACATTTGCTTATGAGTTAAACAACAACCAGTCAATAAAAGCAAGTTATAACCGAATGGTTCAATACCTTAATTTATTATCAAACACCTCATCTCCTACTCCTCTTGATATCTGGACTCCTAGTGGTTTATTTATAGAGCCTCAAATACTTGACCAAGTGGCGTTAGGCTATTTCAGAAATTTTAATGATGATAAATATACCTTTGAAGTAGAAACGTTTTATAAAAAATCTAAAAATAGAATAGATTATATTGACGGAGCAGACTTAATTGCTAATGAAGCTATAGAGCAGGTAGTACTTAATGGTAAAGCTAGGGCTTACGGGCTTGAACTATTGTTACGTAAAAATGAAGGTAAGCTAACAGGATTTATTGCTTATACATTATCGCGTTCAGAACAAAAAACACCAGGGCGCACTGCTGAAGAAGTAGGTATAAACAATGGAAACTGGTATAGAACAGGATATGATAAAACACACGACCTCTCGGTTACAGCTTCTTATGAATTAAACAATAAATGGTCGTTTGGTACTATATTTTCGTTGCAGTCAGGGCGAGCCACTACATATCCTAAAGGGCAATATACATATGGGGATGTAAACATCCCTATTTACGGAGATAGAAATGGAGATCAACTTCCAGCTTATCACCATCTAGATATTTCTGCAACATATATTCCTAAACCTGAAAAGAAAACAGGGTGGCAAGGAGAATGGGTATTTAGTATATACAATTTATACAACCGACAAAATGCTGCTTCTATGACATTTAGACAAAATGAGAATACAGGGGCAAATGAGTCTGTAAAAACTTCTATTTTTGGAATAGTACCTAGTGTAACTTATAATTTTAAATTCTAAATAATATCCCGTCTTATTCGATTGAATATTATAAAAAATCGAACAAAAAGGATTTTAAATATATAATTATGAAAAATATTAAATTTATCTTATTATTTGCGACTACTATACTCTTCATTTCGTGTGAAGAAGTAGTAAATCTTGATTTAGATACCGAAGATCCCAAGCTTGTAATAGATGCCTCTATAGATTGGGTTAAAGGTACACCTGGTAACGAACAAGTTATAAAACTTACAACTTCTACAGGATATTACGAAGAAACAGTACCAACCGTTTCAGGTGCTACGGCTTTTATTACTAACACTGATAACGGATCTGTATTTGACTTTATTGAAACAGTACCAGGTACAGGAGAATATATATGTACTAATTTTGAGCCAATTATAGGTAATAATTTTGAGCTTACTATTATTTATAATAATGAAACATATACAGCTACCGAAAAAATGTACCCTGTGTCTAGTATTGAGAATATAACTCAAAAAGATGACAGTGGCTTTTCTGGAGATGCTATAGAAATTGAAGCCTTTTTTCAAGATGACCCAACAGCAGAAAATTATTACTTATCAAAGTTCAGTACCAATGCAATTCCTTATCCCGAATATACAGCATTAGATGATGAGTTTAGTAATGGTAATTTAATGTCTGTACTATATATAGACGATAACATAAAGAGCGGAGATGATTTAAACATTAAACTATCAGGAATATCTAGAAGATATTATAACTATATGGAACTCGTTATTACTATGATAGAAGGAGGAGCAGGTAGCGGACCATTTCAAACAACACCCGCCCCCATTCGTGGAAACCTTATAAATGAGACTAATGAAAACAACAATCCTTTTGGCTATTTTCAGCTTTCAGAAGTAGATTATGTAGAATATATTATTCAATAAAGAGAACTATTTCAAATACCTTTTTAGCAATATGCGGCTATTATCAATAAATTGGTAATAGCCGTTATAGTATATAAATTTTTATTTATATTATTTTTACATAAACTATATAATTATGTCATCCCACCATATAGTACGCGACGACCAAGAGCCTGCATTAATAATAGCCAACGGTGCAGCGTGCAGTAAAAACCTCATGGATCAGTTATTAGAATGGTCACCATTGGTTATTGTTTTAGACAGTGCCATACAACGCGTAGTCGATTTAGGCATTAAAGTAGATGTACTACTGGGTGATTTCGACCGTAATTTCGACCCTGAAGCCTACCGCGAATTACAATATCCGCTAGAAATAGTACATACGCCCGACCAAAATAAAACAGACCTCGAAAAAGCATTTGATTACCTTATAAATCGCGGATTTCCTGCAGTAAATGTTATTTGGGCTACAGGCAAGCGTGCCGACCATACTATAACCAATATAACTACCATTGTAGGATATCGTGAAAAATTAAAAATTGTGTTGTTGGACGACCATAGCAAAATTTTCCAACTCCCGCAAAAGTTCAACAAATGGTATACCGCTACTACTCCACTTTCGTTAATACCAGTAGGTACAGCAAAAGGTATTACAACCCGAAACCTCAAATACCCGCTCACTAACGAGGCGTTAACCTTAGGGTACCGTACAGGTAGTAGCAATGAGGCGTTAAACGATGGTATTGTAACCATAGAGCATCGTGAAGGAGATTTGTTACTTATGGAATGTTTCGATTAATTTTCTTTTACAATAAAGTATTCGCAAACTGTTATACTACAGCTATTACTACGCGCTAAACTATTCGTTATATTTGTAGAAAAGCACAAACTGCAACATGAAATTCAAAGTAGTATCTGATTATAAACCAACGGGCGACCAGCCTGCTGCTATTAAACAACTTAGTGATGGCATTAACGCTAACGAAAAATTCCAAACCCTTTTAGGCGTTACAGGTTCGGGTAAAACCTTTACTATGGCAAATGTTATAGAAAAAGTAGAAAAACCAACCCTAGTACTAGCACATAACAAAACACTAGCAGCACAATTATACAGCGAATTCAAGCAATTTTTTCCTGATAATGCCGTAGAATACTTTGTATCCTACTACGATTATTACCAACCCGAAGCCTATATACCCGTAAGCGGATTGTACATAGAAAAAGACCTCTCTATAAATGATGAACTAGAGAAAATGCGCCTTAGTACCACCTCTTCTCTACTCTCAGGGCGTCGGGATGTACTAGTAGTAGCCTCAGTATCCTGTTTGTACGGTATTGGTAACCCCGTAGAATTTCAGAAAAACGTAGTTTCTATAGAACGCAACCAAGTAATTAGTCGTACCAAACTACTGCACCGTTTAGTACAAAGTTTATATTCGCGTACCGAAGCCGAATTTCTACCAGGTACATTCCGCATCAAGGGCGATACCGTTGAGGTATTCCCAAGTTATGCCGATGATCCGTTCCGAATTCACTTTTTTGGTGATGAAATTGAAGAAATAGAAGCATTTAATGCCAAAACAGCGCAGGTAATAGAGAAATATGAAAAATTGAATATTTACCCTGCCAATATGTTTGTAACCAGCCCCGATGTACTACAGGGAGCGATATGGGAAATACAACAAGACTTAGTGAAGCAGGTAGATTATTTTAAAGAAATAGGCAAACACCTCGAAGCAAAACGACTGGAAGAGCGTACCAATTTCGACCTCGAAATGATACGCGAGCTAGGCTACTGCTCGGGTATCGAGAATTACTCGCGCTATCTGGACAGAAGGCAACCTGGTACACGACCGTTCTGTTTACTCGATTATTTCCCTGACGATTATTTAATGGTTATCGACGAAAGCCACGTAACCATTAGCCAAGTACACGCCATGTATGGTGGCGACCGCTCGCGTAAAGAGAATTTAGTAGAATATGGCTTCCGCCTGCCTGCTGCTATGGATAACCGCCCTTTAAAGTTTGAGGAATTCGAAGCCATGCAAAATCAGGTAGTATTTGTAAGTGCTACCCCCGCCGATTATGAGTTGCAAAAAAGCGATGGCGTATATGTAGAGCAAGTAATACGCCCTACAGGCTTACTCGACCCCGTAATTGAAGTACGCCCAAGCCTAAACCAGATAGACGACCTTATTGAAGAAATACAGCAGCGTGTAGAACTAGACGAACGTGTGTTAGTAACCACACTAACCAAACGTATGGCAGAAGAGCTTGCCAAATACCTAACCAAAGTAGCCATACGCTGCCGTTACATCCATAGTGATATAGATACGATTGAGCGCGTAGAAATAATGCAAGATTTACGCAAAGGGCTGTTTGATGTACTTATTGGCGTTAACCTATTACGCGAGGGGTTGGATTTACCCGAAGTATCGTTAGTAGCCATATTGGATGCTGATAAGGAAGGTTTTTTGCGTAGTACGCGCTCGTTAACCCAAACCGTAGGGCGTGCCGCCCGTAATGTAAACGGTAAAGCCATAATGTACGCCGATAAAATTACCGATAGCATGCAGCGCACCATAGACGAAACTACTTACAGGCGCGAAAAACAACACAATTATAATACAGCCAATAACATAACCCCCACAGCACTAAACAAAAAAATAGAGAACTCGTTAGGTAAAAACAGTATTACGTATGCTACCGAAGAAGCTCCAAAACACGCTGCCGAACCCGATACGACCTATATGGCAAAAGGCGACATTGAGAAATTAATACGTGAAAAACGTAAAGCAATGGAAAAAGCAGCCAAAGATTTAGATTTTTTACAAGCCGCTAAGTTGAGGGATGATATTAAGGAATTGCAAGGTAAAATATAATAAATGGAAAATATATACATACCGTGAGAATACTTTTGAGCATTATTTTTTTCATAAATTTTGTTTCGCCTATTAGTTAATCAGAAAAATCTAACCCTAAAAAAAAGAGATTAATTAAAAAATAAATTGCTGCATTCCACTACCCTCCACTCGCAATGACAGTCCAAAGCAAAAACCTGAGCTCATCTGCCCAATTCATGTTATTCGTGTTCCATTTGTAATTATTATAATAAAAAATTAATAAAATAGATTGCCACGTTTCGCTACGCTGCACTCGCAATGACAGTTCAAAACAAAAATTTGCGTTCATCCGCCTAACCTGTGTTATCCGCGTTCTACAGTATTTGTAACTTTATTTACATAAAATTTAAAAAAATGTAATTTAGTTGTCGATAAATTAAATTATACCTGATAAAATTTCTTTTATTTGTAATAAACAACATTACCCATGCAACTCGACCCATCCAAAGCCAGTCAGAAAGACGTTTACAAATTACTTACAGGCACCATAATTCCACGTCCTATAGGTTGGGTTTCGAGCATTAGCAAAGACGGTACAACCAACCTTGCACCCTTCTCATTTTTTAATGCGGTAGGCGAAGATCCGCCACATATTATGTTCTCTACGGTACGTACTGGCAATAAAAATAAAGATACACTCAACAACATATTAGCTACCAAGCAGTTTGTGGTTAATCTTGCTACCATGGAGTTGGTAAAAGCGATGAACAATACATCAGCAAATTTACCTCCTAACGAGAGCGAATTTGACTATGCAGGGCTTACACCCGAGCCATCGGTTTTAGTACAACCACCACGCGTAAAAGAAAGCCCCGTAAGTTTTGAGTGCGAACTCGTACACCATTATAGCTTAGAAGATCATAAAAATGGTGGTGCAACGGTAATGATAGGGCGCATTGTCATGTTTCATATAGATGATGCAATACTTTCGGATAATCTTAGAATAAATTTAGACGTTTACAAGCCTGTGGCACGCCTAGCAGGCTCTAACTACGCAGGGTTAGGCGAAATTTTTTCAATAAAAAGACCAATATAACACAATGAAAATAAGAGTAATAGGCGGAGGTCCTGGAGGTTTATATTTTTCGATACTTTTAAAAAAGGCAAAGCCAGAGTATGATATAAGCGTGTACGAACGTAACAAAGCCGACGACTCCTTTGGTTTTGGCGTTGTATTCTCTGATGAAACCTTAAGTGAATTCCTTACCCGCGACCCTGATTCATACGACCTTATTAGGAGTGAATTTGCCTATTGGGACGAGCTTGATGTAGCACGCGATGGCGAAAAAGTGCGTATAACAGGTAACGGTTTTTGTGGTTGTTCGCGTAAAACACTACTACAGTTATTACAACAACGCTGCCGCGATGTAGGCGTTACCCTGCATTTTGAAGCCAATGTTACCGACCTTTCACAATTCTCCGATGCTGATATTATAGTGGCTGCCGATGGTATTAACAGCGGTATACGCGAGCAGTTTACTGAAGACTTTGGTACAGAAGTCGAAATGAAGAGCAACCGATTTGTGTGGATGGGTTCTACCCGACCGCTGGATGCCTTTACCTACTTTTTTAGAAGTACGCCTTACGGTACCTTTGTAGCCCATACGTACCAATATGAGGAAGGCATGAGTACCTGGATATTTGAAACTACCGATGCAACTTGGCAAAAAGCAGGTTTTGATGTTACTGATGAAGCGGCTACCATTGCCAAACTATCCGAACTATTTAAAGAAGAGTTGGACGGGCATGGTTTAATATCTAACCGTTCGCATTGGAGGCAATTCCCTGCCATTACCAATAAAAAATGGCATAAAGACAACATTGTATTACTGGGCGATGCCAAAGCAACAGCCCACTACTCTATCGGGTCGGGTACTAAGCTGGCTATGGAATGTGCCATTGCACTTGCCGATTCGGTTATAAAACACACCAACAATATACCCGCTGTTTTTGAGAATTACGAAAAACTGCGCCGTAACCGTGTAGAAATGATACAGCACGCTGCCAACGTATCGCTCGATTGGTTTGAGCATATGGACAGGCACATGCAACACGATTTTATGAAATTTGCCTTTAGCACCATGACGCGTGCTAAAAAAGTAACGTTTGAAAATTTAGGCTTACGCGATGCTTCATTCACGCAAAAAGTACTGGAAGCTTTTAATAAAAAAGAAGGGAATAACAACTTACATACACCTGCTGCATTTACCCCTTACAAGTTGCGACAAATGGAGCTTGATAACCGTATTGTGATGAGCCCGATGGAGCAATACTCGGCTGAGGAAGGCGTGGTGAACGATTGGCACTTAATGCACTACGGGTCGCGTGCTACAGGTGGTTTAGGATTAATTTTAACCGAAGCTGCAGCCATATCGCTTACTGGTAGAATTACTTTAGGTTGTGCGGGTATATGGTCTAAAAAACAAACTCTTGCATGGAAACGTGTTGTTAATTTTGTGCATCAAAACAGTACCGCTAAAATAGGTATTCAGATAGGGCATTCGGGGCGTAAAGGAGCTATGCAATATTATTGGGATTATAAAAACGAAGCTATTAATAATCCGTGGGAATTAATTTCGGCTTCACCAATTCCGTTTAGCGAAAAAATGGGTACGCCTAAGGAGATGACGATAGCCGATATGGATACCATAACCACCGAGTTTGTTAATGCTACAAAAAATGCCAACAAAGCAGGTTTTGATATGATTGAGCTACAGGCACATCACGGATTTTTATTAGCCTCTTTCCTATCGCCACTTACCAATATTCGTACAGATGAATTCGGCGGAAGCATCCAAAACCGTTTAAAATTCCCATTACGCGTATTTAAGGCTATGCGTGAGGCATTCCCGCAAGAAAAACCAATGTCGGTACGTATTTCGGCATCCGACTGGGCAGAAAATGGCATTACCGAAGACGATGTACTGGCTATTGCAACCGCATTTAAAGAGGCAGGTGCCGATATTATAAACGTTTCTACAGGGTTAACCGTAGCACACGAAAAACCCGCTATTGGCAGGATGTGGCAAACACCATTCTCGGATATGGTTCGTAATGAAGCGAATGTACCTACCATTACGGCAGGGTATATTCAGGATATCGACCAAATTAACACCATATTACTAAATGGGCGTGCTGATTTAGTAGCTCTGGGCAAAACTTTATTGCTCGACCCCTATTTTGTACGCAATGCACAAGCCTACGAAAAATATAAGGCGAATAATATTGAAGAACTCGGCATACCCAAACCGTATATGTCGGCAGTACCACACTTTTACCCTTATATAGCAGGGCAACGCCGTACTATGGAAAATATGAAAAAAGCATTAAAGCCATTAACGCATAAAAAGTAGCAATGCTATGAAAAAAGTATATTTACTATTTGGATTAATTATATCGCTCACCTGTAATGCACAAGATGAGCCAAATGGTAATGAAGATACCGCACTATTTTACAAGGGTATTGGTTTTTATGAAGCGTCTTACGAAGCTTATCACCACAAACTCAAAATACACAGCAAAAATAAAGAAGTTGATAGTTTAAAGATAAGTCGCAAATTTATACTGGAGTCATCGGCAAAACTCAAAGAAAAAATACTAGAGCAAGCACTTGAATATTTTGACGAACTTATTGAGAATTACCCTGAGTCCAAGCTTTATTTTATGGCATTAAATAATAAAGCTGAAATTGAATACGAGCTAGAATATGATGCTGCAAAAGATACTTTTATTGAGATATTAAAAAGTGATGCCAGCGATAATGGACCATACAACGAAGATGGTCTTACGGGAGAAGCTTATGCAAATTACAAAAACAGGGCTTGCCTAAGATTAGCCTATATAGCACACGAATCTGAAAATTACAATGAAGCGATAAAATATTTAAAACTAACTGAAAAATATCCATACTATCATTTTTGCGGCAACGCTTATGCAGAAAACGATATATATATGGCACAACTATATGCCAAAAACTATATAGCATTAGGCAATAACAAAAAAGCATTAGATTATCTTCTACCTCATGTTTTCCCATCTGGATTCGCGGACAATGAAAAACTCGTAAAATTAACAGCCAATACTATTGAAAAAGAATATGGTAGCGAGAATGCGAAAGAAATGTTTGCGACAGCTAAAAAAACTTTAAGATGCAAAAGTAAAAAAGGTTTCCCTCCGTATGTAATAACATTTTTGGGCAGAGAGATAGAAGTTGCAATGCCACCAAATGCGTACTCACATGACCTAGACGAAGAAATGGATAAAATGGTTAAAGTATTAGAAAACTCACTCATCAGCCAATTACTCAAATAAAAATATCGTAGAACTATGAAACATTACGACGATAACTTTGCACACGATAACCTCCCGCCATTGGATTTACAGCCTAATTATATAACTGGGAACAGTGATTTTGAGTTTGCAGAAAACTTAAATTGTGTTGAATATCTGCTTGACAGACACATTAAGGAAGGTAATGGCAATGCAATAGCCATGCAAACATTTGATAGTACTTGGACATATAACGATTTATACGAAAAAGCCAACCAAATAGCAAATGTACTTGTGGATGATTTAAGTTTTGTTTCGGGCAACCGTGTATTAATTCGTTCGGCAAATAACCTTATGTATGTGGCGTGTTGGTTTGGTATCTTAAAAGCGGGTGGCATTGCGGTAGCTACTATGCCCTTGCTCCGTGAAAAAGAACTTACCGTAATAGCAGACAATGCTAAAATATCGCATGCGTTTTGTGATTACAGGCTGGAGGATGAACTCTTAGCTGTAAAATCATCGTACTTAAAACACATTGTTTCGTTTGATGGTACAGAGAAAAATCCTAAAAAATTAGAAACATTAATAGTAAACAAACCAACTACTTTTAAAAATTATCCTGCAAAATCCGATTCGGTTGCAATTATTGGCTTTACATCAGGTACTACAGGCAAACCAAAAATGACGGCGCATTATCATAAAGATATGTTAGCCATATGCGAGGCTTTCCCTAAATATTCCTTGCAACCAAACGCCAAAGATGTGTTTATTGGCAGCCCACCATTGGGTTTCACTTTCGGTTTAGGCGGATTAGTATTATTTCCGTTTTATTACGGAGCATCGAGTTTTTTAATGGAAAAACCGTCTGCCGACGATATGCTTAAAGCCATACAAGACTATAAAATCACAATTTGTTTTACAGCCCCTACAGCGTGGCGCATATTAACCACTAAAGTAGCCGACTACAACATAGCATCGCTTCGTAAATGCGTATCGGCTGGCGAAACGTTGCCCGAAAAAGTTTGGGATGATTGGTATAATGCCACAGGGTTAAAAATCATCGACGGCATTGGTGCTACAGAACTATTGCATATCTTTATTTCGTCTAACGAGGATACCATGCGCAAAGGTGCTACAGGGCTACCCATTCGAGGTTACGAAGCCAAGATTGTAGATGCGCAAGGTAACAACGCCCCCGTTGGAGAAGAAGGACGTTTAGCCGTACGCGGTATTACAGGCTGTAAATACTTGGCAAACGAAGAACGACAACAAAAATATGTAGAAAACGGCTGGAATATTACGGGTGATGTTTTTCGTAAAGATGAAGATGGATATTACTGGTTTGTAGCACGTGGCGATGATATGATTATTTCGTCAGGCTATAACATCTCAGCCATTGAGGTAGAAAATGTATTACTGATGCACGATGCTGTTGAAGAGTGTGCTGTAACAGGCATACCCGACGAAGACAGAGGAATGCTAGTATGCGCGCACATTGTACTGAAAGACAAGAGTAAAGCTAGCGATAGTTTTACTAAAGAGATACAAGACTGGTTTAAGGCATCGGCAGCACCGTACAAATATCCGCGTAAAGTGTGCTATTTAGATGCACTACCAAAAACAGAAACAGGAAAAATACAACGATTTAAACTTAAAAATACAGCACAAGCGTAATGGAAAACGCATTTATAAAAAAAGAAAGTGTACGCTTTCAGCACGTAGATTATGCAGGGATTGTTTTTTATCCCCGCTTTTTAGAAATGCTGAACAATTTGGTAGAGGATTTTTATGCCGAAGCTTTAGATATGCCCTTTAAAAACCTGCACGAAACAGGTGGCATTCCAACAGTAGATTTAAAAGTGCAGTTTAAAAAAGCAGCACGGTTGGGCGATGAATTAACGAAATACCTTTGGATTAAAAACCTTGGAGGCTCCTCTATGCATTGCGGATTTAAATTTGAGCACGAAGATGGCTCTGTTTGCCTTGAGGGCGAAGTAACCTTAGTTCGAGTGGAATTTCTGGACGATAGAAAAGGTATAAAAGCAAGTAGTTTTCCTGATGCTATGCGAACAATACTTAAAAAATATATAGTAAACGAGTAAACAGTATTCCATTGCAGTTTGCATACCAAGTAAGAATATTAATCATAAGCTCAAGAATTTAAAATTCTTAGTTCAAAATTTATAACTACACTATAATGTTAGATTTACCAAAATTTAAAGCGGCTGCTGTACAGGCTTCCTCAGTTTTTCTGGACGTAGATGCCACAGTAGAAAAATCGTGTGCTATAATAGCCGAAGCAGCTAATAACGGTGCTTCGTTAGTTGCCTTCCCTGAGGTGTTTGTAGCAGGCTATCCTTACTGGAACTGGATTATGACGCCCGTACAAGGTAGCAAATGGTACGAAAAGTTATATATAAACTCAATTACGGTACCTGGTCCTGAAACGGACAGACTTTGCGAAGCTGCTAAAGAACATAATTGCCATGTGGTAATTGGTGTAAACGAGCGCGGACAAAGTATGGGCGAACTCTACAATACCAATTTAATTATAGATAACAAAGGAAACTTAATTGGTAAACACCGAAAATTAGTACCTACTTGGGCAGAAAAGTTAACTTGGACGGGTGGCGATGGTTCATCACTTAAAGTGTATAATACCGAAATTGGTCCGATAGGCACATTAGCCTGTGGCGAAAACACCAATACATTAGCCCGTTATACCTTGCTTACACAGGGCGAGCTAATCCATATAGCCAATTATATATCGTTACCCGTTGCCCCACCCGATTACAACATGGCAGAGGCAATAAAAATACGGGCGGCAGCACACTCGTTTGAGGGAAAATTATTTACTATAGTATCATGTTCTACAATTACCAAAGAGATTATAGATGTAATGAAAGAGGATGTACCGAATGCAGAAGAATTGCTTACTCGTAAAAATAGTGCCTTTACTGGTTTTTTGGGTCCTAACGGGGCTACCATAGGCGAGCCACTTATTGACGAAGAAGGTATTGTATATGCCGATATCGATTTATCAAAGTGTATACAACCAAAGCAAATGCACGATATATTAGGGCATTACAACCGCTTTGATATTTTCGATTTAAGGGTAAATACGGCTCCCAAGAAAAACATTACTTTTACAGATAACAACGCATCTGAAGAAATATAAAAATAGTACTAACTACCAAAAACGAACTAGTATGGAAACAAAACACGACGATACCGCATACGGTCGCGCCAGAGTGCAGGACACCCCAGAACTAGAAGCTTATTATAAAAAACTGGACAGTTTAGGTGCAGGAGCATTATGGAAGGTTGCCAACGATATTGAACCTTGGGAACCACGTCCGTCATCGATACCCATGTTATGGAAATATGACGATTTACGAAGTTTAGTGCTAAAATCAGCCGAACTGGTAACACCGGGAGAAGCAGGCAGGCGCGTAGTGTATCTTGTTAACGATAAGCGTAAAGATGTAAGTGCTGCCGTAGGGTGGCTATATACGGGCATACAAGTAACACAACCAGGCGAAAGTACACCAGCACATAAGCACAAAGCTGCCGCGCTCCGTTTTATTATGGAAGGCGAAGGCGGTTATACCGTTGTAGATGGTAACAGAATAACGCTTGAGGTAAACGATTTTGTAATTACCCCAAACAGTACTTGGCACGAGCATGGTGTTGCAGAAGATGGCAAAACCTGTATTTGGCAGGATGGGCTTGATATTCCATTAGTTAATGCTTTAGAGGCAAACGATTATGCTGTGTTAGACGGTAACCAAGAACTTACTGCACCAGAAAATTTTTCGCCATTAGCCTATGGTGGTGTAGGAATTGTGCCTGCCGACCAAGAATGGAATAAGCCTTACTCTCCCCTGTTTAAATATTCTTGGAAAAAAGTATATCCTGCCTTACTAGAAGCTGCTAAAGTACACAAAGGTTCACCTTACGATGGTATTTTAATGCAGTACACCAATCCTGCTACCGGAGGTCATGTAATGCAAACTATGGGTGCCTCTATGCAACTACTGCGTGCCGGCGAACATACCAAAGCACACAAACATACAGGGTCGTTCGTATATCAGTGTGCAAAAGGTAAAGGATATTCCATTATAGGCGGTAAGCGTTTCGATTGGAAAGAGCGCGATATTTTCTGTGTACCCTCATGGGTGTATCACGAACACGTAAATCTTTCAGATACTGAAGATGCCTGCTTGTTCTCGTTTAACGATTTACCCGTTATAACCTCATTAGGCTTATACCAAGAAAAAGCACACCCCGACGGACACCAAACCATTGAATAAAAACAACGAATAACAAAAACTATATAACAACGTAATGAGATTAGTTACTTATAAAATAAACGAAACCGATTCGCAACTGGGTTTTATAAAAGAGGACAGGGTTATTAACGCTGAGCAATTGGGTAAACTAAAAAATAGTGCTTTACCAAATAACATGCTCGATTTTATCGATATGGGCGATGAAGGCATCGAAAAAGCTACAAAGCTAATAAACGATGCTTCAGCAGAAGAATTAAGGCAATGCTCTCTATTATTAGCTGATGCTAAACTTATGGCGCCCATACCCCGACCACGCAAAAACATTATCGGTATCGGGTTAAACTACACCGAGCACGTGGCAGAATCGGCAAGGTCGTTAGATACTTCTAAAGACTTACCACAACAGCCTGTTATCTTCTCAAAACCACCTACAGCCGTTACAGGGCTTGGCGGAAATATTGTGCACAATCAAGACCTTACGAAACAATTAGATTACGAGGTAGAACTTGCTGTAATTATTAGTAAATACGGTAAAAATGTACCCAAAGATAAAGCTATGGACTATGTTTACGGTTATACTGTTATCAACGATGTAAGTGCCAGAGATTGTCGTCGTTCCGGGCAATGGATTGTATCTAAAGGGCAAGATACTTTTGCCCCTATGGGACCTGTATTGGTTACCAAGGACGAAATTGAAGATCCGCACAATTTGAATCTTTCACTAAAATTGAATGGTGAGGAACGACAAAACTCCAACACTAAATTTATGTTATTCAACATTAATGATTTAATTAACGATATAAGTACCGTATTTACTATCGAGTCGGGCGATATTATTGCTACAGGTACACCAGCAGGTGTAGGCGCAGGAAGAACGCCACAGGCGTTTATGTGGCCGGGCGATGTAGTTGAGGCTACTGTAGAGGGTATTGGTACGCTTGTAAATACCGTAGTAGATGCTAAAGAAATTTAGTATTGGTTTGCAGTTAGTCGCAGTTATCACGGTTACATATAGATTAAATAAACAAATTATCAAATAAGCATTATAATGTCTAAGAAATACAGAATAGGGCAAATAGTACCCAGCTCCAATATTACGATGGAAACGGAGATACCCGCATTGTTCCGCTCGCGCGAAACCATAGCGCCTGAGAGGTTTACGTTCCATTCGAGCCGAATGCGCATGAAAAAGGTAACTAAAGAAGAATTGGAAGCTATGGATGCCGAAAGCCTAAAGTGTGCTTTAGAATTATCTGACGCACAGGTAGATGTGATGGGCTATGCCTGCCTAGTAGCTATTATGAGCATGGGGCGCGGTTACCACTGTGTGTCAGAAACCAATTTGTACGAACAAACCGTTAAAAACGATGCCCCTGCCCCTATTGTAACCAGTGCAGGTGCCTTAATTAACGGACTGGATGTTTTAGGCGCTAAAAAAGTAGCGGTTATTACACCCTACATGAAACCGCTTACGCAATTGGTGGTTGATTATATAGAACATCAGGGTTTTGAAGTGGTTGACTCCATAGCATTGGAAATACCTGATAATTTGGAAGTAGCAGCGCAAAACCCGATGAATTTGCTTGATATCTATAAAAGATTAAATTTGGAAGGCGTAGATGTACTGGTAGCTTCTGCCTGTGTACAAATGCCATCGTTAGAAGCTATAGATGCCATAGAAAAAGAAATTGGCATACCAGTAACCTCTGCTGCGGTTTGTACTACATATGAGATGTTAAAAAAGCTAAACTTACATACTAAAATACCTATGGGCGGTGCTTTGCTTAGCGGTAAGTACTAGTATTGTAGTTTTATTATAAATTGAAAAAAGGTTCAAAATGAGGTAATCGCTCACTTTGAACCTTTTTTGGTAATTGTATGCGTGGTGTTTAGTAAAAAGATAATACGTTACTAATATGATTGAGCTTTAGTAAGCTTAAATTTGTTTTCAATATATTTTTAAGTAATTGATTACAAGAAAGCTCCTCATTCTTTTTAGTTTCTTTATCAAACTCGATAGCGGCTTGTTCAAAGGATACCGCGTCACTCGCATTTACACCTCTTTCGTAGTAGATTATACTTTCCATAATAATTGTATTTAGTTTGTTGTTTAGCTCAGGTTAAAATTACAAACTCTAAATGGTTTAATATGCTAATTATTCTATAATAGAATATTAAATAATTGACAATTTAGCTCAGTATAAATTTACGACAATTAGTATTTACAAACTAATAATTTAACACTTACAAATCAACATGCCAAGCCATGTTTTTGTTGTAATGCAATGTACCATTTATAACCTCGAGCGGAGCATCAAAATTATTGGTGTATAATCCTCCTGTACCCAAACCCTGTGGCATTGGGTTATGCTGCATAAATGTCCATTGTGCAATAGCGTTTAAACCTACGTTACTCTCCAACGCCGATGTTACCCACCAACCAATGCCTAATGCTTCGGCAGCGGTTATCCACTCTTGTGTGCCACGAAAACCACCTACTAAACTAGGCTTTAAAATAACGTAATGTGGTTTTATTTTTTCTAGTAATATTCTTTTATTTTCAGTTCCAAACACACCAATGAGTTCTTCATCCAAAGCAATAGGAATTGGAGTGTTCAAACATAGTTCTGTCATACTGTCAGTCTGATTTTTTTGAATAGGCTGCTCAATACTATGTATTTCAAATTCAGATAATTGATTCAACTTAATTAAAGCTTCATTTGCAATGAAAGCACCGTTAGCATCTACACGAATTTCTATAGTTTTAGCATCAAAATTAGCTCTCATAAAAGCCAACAAATCGAGTTCTTTCTGAAAATCTATAGCTCCAATTTTTAATTTTATGCAGTTAAAACCTTGTGCTAGTTTCTCCTTAATTTGTTGCTTCATAAAGGGCTCATCGCCCATCCAGACCAAACCATTTATTGGAATATTTTTAGTGCCTGATGTAAAATCGGAGGGGAATAACAGAAAAGGTGACTGGCTATTTAGTGACCTAAAAGCCATTTCTACACCAAATTGTATGGATGGAAATTCAGTTAATTCGTTCCATAATTGTTCTTCGCCTAGGTGTATGTTTTGACAAACCCAACGTAATTTTTCTTTATAATCAGGTCGGTCGTCAATACTCAAAGTACGTAATATACCACACTCCCCTATCCCACGTTTACCATCGTGTTCGAGTATAATAAACCATGTTTCTTTTTCGGTTAAAACACCGCGAGATGTTCCGCTGGGACGCTTAAAATTGAGTACGTATTTTTTATAATTTGCCGTTAACATAAAATTTAGGTTAAGAGTACCAAAAACAGTAATGCATATTATAGCTCTATTGAGCCTCCAATATCCAACAGCATCAAATCTTTATTATTATCGTAAAACTTCTTTTTGGCAGCTTCGTGGTCTATTTCTATATAACCAAATGTATCATAATGGCATCCTAGTATTTTATCGCATTCTATAAAATCAGAAGCTACAACTGCGTCCTCTACATCCATGGTAAAGTTACTTCCAATAGGCAGTATTGCAAGGTCGAGTTTTGTGCGTAACGGTATTAACTTCATATCATATGTTAAAGCTGTATCGCCCGCTATGTATATGTTTTTACGTTCACCTTCTATAACAAAACCACCAGGGTTACCGCCATAGGTACCGTCTGGAAAAACACTAGAGTGTATAGCGGTAACGTATTTTACAATACCAAAATCAAAATCCCAACTACCACCATGGTTCATAGGGTGCGTGTTAAAACCTTTATTTTCGTAATAATTTGCTATTTCGTAGTTAGATACTATGGTTGCACCTGTATTTTTGGCAATAGCTTCTACATCCAAAACATGATCAGCATGTGCATGGGTAATTAGTATATAGTCTGCTTTAAGCTGATTAATATCAATATGTTTTGCTTTTTCGTTAGCCGTAATGTAAGGATCTACTATTATGTTAGTATCGCCTATTGTTATACCAAGACTGGCGTGTCCGTAAAATGTAATTTTCATATCGTTCTATTTTTGGTTAACTATCTATACTATAATTGTAATGCAATACACAAAAGTACCGAGAGCAAAAAGGTACTTAATGCCACTTTTTTCAACTCAGGGTCTAATGCTTTAGGTATTTTGTTATTTACTACTGTTTTTAAGTGTAACAGTAAAGGTATGTAAGCTATTAAAAATAAGTACTGTTGTACCTGAAATTTTTTGAGTACGGCAAAAACCAATACCAAAAACAAAGCAATTATTAATAACAGGTAATGGTAAACTTTTGCTTTTTCGGCTCCTAGTTTTACTACTAAAGTATTTTTACCCGATATAGCGTCGGATACTTGGTCGCGCATATTGTTTAGATTGAGCACTGCTACACTAAGTAAACCTATAGCTATGGCGGGTAGCACAATAAAGTAATCTAATGTTTTCGAAAATAAAAAATAGCAACCCAATACACTTACTAAGCCAAAGAATAGAAACACAAATAAATCGCCCAACCCCCTGTAACCGTAGGCTGAATTACCTACTGTGTATTTTATGGCTGCGATTATAGCTGCCAAGCCTAAGAAGAAAAACAGCAATGAGTACCCAAAATTTTCTTTACTAAAAGAGAGGTAAATTAGTGTTATGGCAGTAAATAGTGTGAGTATGGCTGTTAGTATAATCCCTTTTTTCATGGCTGCAACGGTTATGGCACCACTTTGTATGGCGCGTTGCGGACCAATTCGGTTTTCGTTATCGGTTCCCTTTACACCATCGCCATAATCGTTAGCAAAGTTAGATAGCACTTGTAGCCCTAAGGTAGTAAGTAATGCAAACGATAGTATCCACCAATTTACCATACCTTGCGAAAAAGCATAAAAGCTCCCCACTAATATTCCTGATACCGAAAGTGGTAAGGTTCGGAGCCGTGCTGCACTTAACCACGCTTTTATTGTTGCCATTACATCCAGTTTTTATTTGTGGTTTCTACCTGATACGTCCAGTAATTAACTAATTGTTTAAGCCGAGTATAATCTGCCAACTCAAAAGCAAGTGCACCGCCTGCGGTATATAGTGTTACGGTACCTATATTGGCTTTTTTATGCCAAAAATATTGCTTTAGTTTTATTGCCTGTATTTTGTGGGGTGCTAAAAACTCGTTATCTACATCCCAAGCACCGCTTTGTTTTATAATGAAATCGTTGTTTACAAATAACCTAGTATTTTTAAACGAGAAATAAATCAAGGCAATAACAAAAAGTACGTATGCCAATACGTAACTACTATAATTATAGAGCATATTATTCTCGAAGTAGGCTAGGAAGAAGAAAATAGATAATGGTATCCCTAAAAAGAATGCTACTTGTACTATTATTTTTCTGATATTGGGTTTTAACGCCACACCACGTTCGGGTACTTTATCTAATAAAAATTGCAGCAATATATCTTTTTCGGATGTACTACACCCTGGAATTTCAATAGCCGATTTTTGCTGTTCTTTACTCGCAGCATCGGAATTTGAGGTTTGCTTGATTTTTATATCCTGTATATCAATCTTTTTCTGAAAATAATTTCGCCTTACCATAACCATTTGTACCCGCTCTGGGCGTATAATGGTATTGCGCGTGTTTAGCAATCCATACGAAAGTAATAAGGCATTTTGTTGTTGCGCAATTTTGTAATCGAAAAATTTAAATATGGTTCGTACGAGGTTAATGAGTAAAATAAGTACAATTATACCTATTACTATAAATGTTGTAAACCGAAGTAGTACTTCGGTTGTAATGTATTCACTAACCGTATACTCATCAAGATATTCTTCTACATTCTGAAAAACTGTTATTGTAAAAGCCAAGAGTAGTGCAAAACTTCGGGCGTAATTAGATGTTATACCTGTTTTTAGGAGGCTCACAAAGCTTATTGCTATAAAAGGCTCTTTCTCATCATTTACAGTACTTTCAGCAATATCAGTACTTATTTTAGTTTTATCCGATTGTAACAAGCGCTCTTTTAAGGCAAGGGCTAAATTGTGCGAAATTGCTTTTATGGCAACTTCCTTTTTGCTACTCCCCGCAGTATCTACTTCTAAGGCGTGTACACCTATAAGCCTTTGTATAAGGGATTGATTTATGTTTACTTGCTGAATTTTATCTAAAGGAATGGCTGTACGCGTTTTATTAAAAATACCTTCTTTAATTACAAACTCGTCGTTATCTTCATCTAAAAAAAAAGTAAAATGGTGGTATTTTAAATAGGCTATTACACCCAACACCAATACTATTATGGTAATGCCTAATGTAAGGTGTAGTTTGTTTATTTCGTTAAAACGAAATGCCCATAGTAGTAATACAGGCCAAAGTGCCCGTACCGATTTTTGCAGCGTATCGGTAAACATTACCACTACACCAACTAACGATTGCCTTTGGGGTGTATTAAAACTAGGCTTCATTAGCTTGCTCCTTTACTATTTTGCCTACTAAAAGCTGCTTTATTTTTTCGGCATGTTCTTTTGCTATACCAGGTATTTCTACATCGCTGCTATTGCCACCTGCTGTAAATACCTCTATCGTGGCAAGCCCTAGCTTACGCGATAGCAAGCCCTCGTGCAATGCAACGTGTTGTATTCTGTTATACGGAATTATTATGGTGCTAACAGCCAATACGCCTCTGCGGTATATAACGTCGTGCGTTCTAAACGCGAAACCACGCTTTTTAAAACTAATTCTAGAAATTATTAACGATACTGCTAGCGTAACTACTATAAAAGCAACTAGTACATACCAATATGGTTGTACATTTTTTATAAAATACAGTGCACAACCCAACCCTATAGCCAATAGCAAATGAACAATACCAACATTAAACAGCATTATTTTATAATAAGCTGACTGTAATGGGGAGAATTCCACCGTTTCGAACTTAGGTAGCGTAAGCGTATCTATAGAACTATTTACATATCCCTCTCTCGTATCGTTACTGTTATTCGTTACGGTATCCATTTAATATTTTTAAAATTGGGCTTTCTTTTTTCTAAAAAGGCATCACGCCCCTCTTTCGCCTCCTCAGTCATATAAGTAAGTCGGGTAGCTTCGCCTGCAAATACTTGTTGCCCTACCATACCATCGTCAGTAGCGTTAAAGGCAAATTTTAGCATTTTTATCGAGGTAGGCGATTTCTCTAGTATTTCCTGTGCCCATTGGTAAGCAGTTTCTTCTAATTGTGCATGTGGTATAACAGCATTAACCATACCCATCTCGTAGGCATCTTGTGCCGAATAATTTCTTCCTAAAAAGAAAATCTCTCTAGCCCGCTTTTGTCCTACCATTTTAGCAAGGTATGCCGAGCCATATCCACCATCAAAACTGGTAACATCAGCATCGGTTTGTTTAAATATAGCATGTTCCTTACTGGCTAATGTAAGGTCGCACACTACATGGAGGCTATGCCCCCCACCTACTGCCCAACCTGGCACTACAGCAATAACTACTTTGGGCATAAACCTAATAAGGCGTTGTACCTCTAATATATTAAGGCGGTGCATACCGTCATCTCCTACATAACCTTGGTCGCCTCGTGCTTTTTGGTCGCCACCACTACAAAAGGAATATACGCCATCTTTAGAGGATGGTCCTTCGGCAGAAAGCAATACTACACCAATAGAAGTATCTTCGCGGGCATCTAAAAAAGCCTCAAAAAGTTCGCTTGTTGTTTTTGGGCGGAATGCATTACGTACATCGGGGCGGTTAAATGCAATACGGGCTACACCATTGGATTTTTTATAGGTTATATCTTCAAATTCTTTTACGGTTTTCCAATTAATTGTACTCATGGTTATTGCTAATTTATTGTAAAAATAAGCCATTTTTCGGATACCTCAATAAAAATAAGCACAATGAAATTTTAGATGGTATAATGCTCTTTTATTCAAAAGATTACTACAAAGTAAGTTCGTTATTTACGCTTTAAATTGTTAAACCTTGAAAAAAAGTCCGTCAGAAAAGACTGAGTTAGTTATATTTGCGACTTTGTATATTATTATATAATGAAGTTTACGAAAATATTACCCTACATATTTATAGTACTTTTATTCTCTTGTAAGGAGGAAAAACCAATGTTTGCCGAGCATATACCTGCGGCAAAGGTTGTAGATACAATGCCTCGATTGTCGCCGCTAAGAACAAAACTTAACAAAGTAAGTACTGCCTATAAAAACCTGAAAATAAGTAAAATTGAACGTTTTGTTAAAAAAACATGGCGCAGGAATGACCTGAGCGGTGGTTTTTTGGTTGCCAAAAATGGAGAAATTTTATACGAAAGCTACGGCGGACTTGCCAATAAAAATACAAAACAAAAAATAGATTCGCGGACGGCATTGCACGTGGCATCGGTTAGTAAAGTGCTTACAGCTACTGTTGTATTGAAACTTATTGATGAGGGCAAACTGCAACTCGACCAAAAAGTAAATACAGTATTAAAAACATTTCCGTATGATAACATAACGGTTAAAATGCTACTTACACACCGTAGCGGTTTACCTAAGTATGAATATTTTACCTACGACGAAAAAATATGGGATGGTAGCATGCTTACCAACAAAGATATTTTGGATTTGATGGCAACGCACAAAATAGATTTGTATTTCCGTCCTGACAGAAAATTTGGCTATTGTAACACCAATTATGCTATGCTAGCACTTGTTATTGAGAAACTTACAGGAATGAATTACAGGGATGCTATGCAGGAGATTTTGTTTAAGCCGTTGGGCATGAACGATACCTATGTTTTTGATTATGATAAGCATAAAGAGTCTGCTAGTATGTCATACAAAGGGAATAATGTACTTTACGATTTTGATTTTTTAGATAATATATACGGCGATAAGAACATTTATTCTACACCGCGCGATTTATTAAAATTTGATCTTGCTACGTATTCTGACGATTTTTTAAGCCCCGAATTAACAGAACAGATTTATAAAGGGTATAGTTACGAAAGACGCGGTATTAAAAACTATGGTTTGGGCATTCGACTAAACGAATGGAAGAGTGGAGAAAAAATGGCTTACCATAATGGTTGGTGGCATGGTAATACTTCGTCCTACATAACCTTAAAAAAGGATACTGTTGCTATTATAGCTTTATCCAACAAGTTTTCTAAAAAACCGTATGGTGTTTACAAGTTAGCTCCCGAGTTTGGCTCGTATCCCATTAAAAAATGGAGATAATTAGTATTTACTGGTTATCAGCTTTTTTACGTTCTATTTCTGCTTTTACCATCTGAATAATACCCTTAACTGAATAGAAGAGAACAACTAGCACTAAAATAGCATAAACGTCTTTCCTTTCTAGCTTCGGAAGTAGCTTAATATTATACTTTTCAGTTAGATAGTTTACTATATATACTAAAAATACAGGTAACACTATCCTAATAACTAATACTTTAAGAAACTCTTTATTACTCATCTACTTTACAAGATAAATACCGTCTTCTTTAATTTCGATTTGTTTTTGTTTGTAAAGGCTGCCAATGGCTTTTTTAAATGTTTTCTTGCTCATTTTTAGCACCGTTTTAATATCTTCTGGATGGCTTTTATCGTTTAAACGCAAAAAACCTCTACTTGCTCTTAACTCATCCAATATTTTTTCGGCATTAGGCTCTACATTTTCGTAGCCTTGTTTTTGCAAACTCACGTCTATTTTATTATCAGTACGAATTTGTTTAATGTAGCCTTTCATTCTGTCGCCAGTACGCAAATCTTCATACACCTCATCCCTGTACATTAACCCTTTATGCTGTTCATTAATAATTACATTAATACCCATATCGGTAATGTGCGAAATAATAAGATCAACCTCCTCGCCTTCTTCAACGGTTAATGCTTCGTTATCCAGAAATTTATTTATTTTACTTGTGCCTACTAGCCTGTTGGTCTTATCATCAAGATACATGTACACCAAGTAGCGCTTTCCTTCTTCCATAGGGCGTGCTTGCTCTCTAAAAGGTACAAACAAGTCTTTTTCCAAACCCCAGTTCATAAATGCACCAAATTTGTTAATGTAACTTACACGTAGTAATGCAAATTCATTTAAATAAATATAGGGCTCTAGTGTAGTGGCTACAAGGCGTTCCTCATGATCGAGGTATACAAAAACAATGAGCTCCTCTCCTATTTCAAATTCTCTTGGTACGTATTTATTAGGTAGTAGTATATCTTCATTACCATCGGTAAGGTAAAGCCCTACTTGGGTATCGCGCGCTATTTTTAAGGTATTGTATTTTCCTAGTTCAATCATGGCTGTATTTTATGGCGGTAAAGGTACAAAGAATGATAGGATAATGGGTATTACACCAACTCCTTAAAATATTGTAATAATATCTTATCGTTATCCAGCGTGGGCGTAAATACTTCCAGTAATTGTGGTTTACCATTGGCTTGTATAAACTTTAATAAAGTAGCTGTTAACGTAGCTTCATCGCTTGCAGTATAATAATCAAAACCATACATTTTTGCCAAATGTTCTGCTGTAAAGCAGTGCGAAGTCTCAAAATAAGTATTAAATACAGGTGTTTCGCTATGCCCTGGTAATATCCTGAAAATACCGCCACCGCCGTTATTGAGTAGTATTATTTTGAAGTTTTTAGGAATGTACGCGTTCCATAACGCATTGCTATCGTAAAGGAAACTAATATCGCCTGTTATAAGTGTTGTTTGTTTTTTACTGGCTAGTGCTGCTCCTATAGCTGTTGAGGTACTCCCATCGATACCACTTGTGCCTCTGTTACAGAATACTTCTATGGTTGGGTTAAGTGTAAAGAGCTGTGCATAGCGTATGGCAGAGCTATTGCTAATTTGCAGTTGTGAGTTACTGGGTAACGCGGGCAATATCATTTCGAACACCTTAAAATCTGAAAACGGTATTTTAGCAAGGTATTCTTTGTGCTTTTTTTCACGCAACGCCTTTAGCGCTTGTGCCGTAGCATTATAATTACTCTCTACAGTTATACTACCGTTGAGCAAGCGTTGCAACAGCTCGTTGGGTTCTGCTTTAAAGTGCCGCGTTAAGGCACCAAAAGTATCGTAAGCCCTCAGGGTATCAATATGCCAATGTTCTTGTGGTTTGTGGTTTCGCAACCATGCTTTTACCCGTTTTGAAACTACCATACCCCCAAACGTAATTAGTATGGTAGGACGGTAGGTTTCAAACTCTTCTTCTGTAAAAGGGGTTATAAAAGTATCAATACTATTAATAAAACTATCGTGATGTAAATTTGATGTCGTTTCGGTCATTACCACTACCGATGGATCGGCAGCGAGTTGATTTATAACGGACTGCTCTATAACATTGGGTTCGTTAACGCCTACTAAAACCAATTTCTTTTTTGCCCAGTTCCATAAAAATACGGCTTCTTCAATATTCTCAAAAAACTTTCTTTTAGGAAGTGGTTGTATCGTTGGTTTTAGCTGTACCGAAAGCTCTGATACGGTATTGTATAACGGTTCTTCAAACGGAGCGTTTATGTGTACAGGTCCTTTACGACGTATAGCAGTTGTAATTGCTTGGCTTATTTTGGTGTCATTTTCTACAGATGCCTCTTCGGTAAGGTTGGCATTGTAGAGTATGTGGTTGGCATAAACGTTTTGCTGCCGTATGGTTTGCCCATCGCCAATATCTATTTTATCTTGAGGTCTATCTGCAGAAATAACTACTAACGGTATCTGGCTGTAAAATGCTTCGGCTACTGCTGGATAGTAATTGAGTAACGCCGAACCTGATGTACACAAAAGGGCAACAGGCTTTTTAGTTTGTTGTGCTATACCCATAGCAAAAAAAGCAGCACATCGCTCGTCGGCTATACTGTAACAGGTAAAATCTGGGTTATTGGCAAAACCAATGGTTAGGGGTGCGTTACGCGAACCTGGCGATATTACGATATGAGTAAGCCTTTGGTCAAGGCAAATTTGTAGTATGCTTTGCGCCAAAGGTATTTTAGGGTAAATCATATTATATGGTTACCTGCCCTGTACACAGGGTTGGTATTTTTATTCTTTAATCCAGTTTACAATCTCAGGATCTGTAGGTAAAGTACGTGGGCTTATTACTTTTGCTAATTCTCCATTTTCGTTAATCAGGTATTTCTGGAAATTCCATTGTACCTCGCTATCTTCAACACCGTTTATGTTCTTCTGCGTTAAAAACTTGAATATAGGTGCCATATCATTACCTTTTACTGATATTTTATCCATCATAGGAAACGTTACGCCGTAGTTTTTTTCGCAAAACGCAGCAATTTCCTCGTTAGTACCAGGCTCTTGCCCTGCAAAGTTATTGGCTGGAAAACCTACAATTACAAAATTGTCGTCTTTATATTCTTTATATAAGGCTTCAAGGTCTTTGTATTGTGGTGTAAGCCCACATTTTGAAGCCGTGTTTACTATCATTAACTTTTTGCCCTTTAAGGTAGCAAAGTCAAAATCTTTACCATAAAGGTCTTTTACTTTAAACTGGTATATGGTTGCTTTCGCCATAGTTTCGGTCTTTTCTGCTATCGCAGTTGTGTTAGTTGCTACTTCGCTTTTTGCAGTATCTTTACAACTCGCAAAAAGTAATAATCCTGATATAAAAAATACTATTTTTTTCATGTTGTTATTTTGTCATAAATTTACGTATTATTTCCAATCTCCCTCGCATTTAGTTTATATTTAACCATTGTTAATCCTACCCTTACACCATTATGATGTTTTTTAATACTATTCTGACTTTTATAAATAATAAAGAGTATCGGGACTTACTTTACACTACTGGTATTGTATTATTTATAGGTACTATAGCCTATCATTTTATAGAGGGTTGGAGTTACGTAGATTCGCTTTATTTCTCGGTAGTTACACTTACAACCATTGGCTTTGGCGATTTTGCGCCACAAACCGACGAAGGTAAACTTTTTACGGTTTTATACATTATTATGGGAATTGGCGTAATACTTACCTTTATAAATACCTTGCAAAACCACTACAATGAAGCAAGAGAGTATAAAAAGAGAAAAAAGTAGCCCTATTTTATAAATAAAGCTACTTTGTTTATAATAAGAAGTACTTTATTACTTTTTTAAATGCTTTTTGTATTGGATAAATGAGAATATACCTAAGATGAACACGCCTAATGCCATCCAGAAGAAATACATTGGTGTGCGTACCTCTCCGCTAGCATAGGAGTGTAACCCTGTAAGGTAGAAGTTTACCCCAAAGTAGGTCATTAATATTGCGGCAAAGGCTAGTACGCTGAAAAAATTGTATATCCATGTGCCACGTAAAGAGGGTACAAAACGCATGTGTATTACAAAAGCATATACCATTATACTAACTAACGCCCATGTTTCTTTCGGGTCCCAGCCCCAGTAACGCCCCCAACTCTCGTTAGCCCATTGCCCACCTAAAAAGTTACCTATAGTAAGCATTACAAGCCCAACGGTTAAAGCCAACTCGTTAATATAAGTAAGCTCTTTAATGTTTAAGTCCATTTTTTGCTTGTTATTCTTGTTGGTAAAAATCATGAGTATCATGGCTACCAAACCGAGTATCATGGCAAGCGTAAACGGACCATAACTCCCCACAATTACAGCTACGTGTATCATTAACCAATACGAGTTTAATACAGGTACAAGGTTACCAATTTCAGGGTCTGTCCAGTTCCAGTGCGCCACCATAAGTACCATAGCGGCTACAAAGGCTGTTGCTGCTACTGTAAGTTGCGATTTTCGACCAAAAGCAAGCCCGAAAAACATGGTTGCCCATGCTACGTAAATAACCGACTCGTAAGCGTTACTCCAAGGCGCATGCCCCGAAATGTACCAACGCGCAATAAGCCCTGCGGTATGCAATACAAACAGTAGCCCTATTATTACATGAAATGTTGTAACGCTTATATGTACCCATTTTTTGGTGTTGAATATTTTTATGATAACAAATAAGAACATTAACAGTCCTGCGTACATGTACCATGAAAATAATTTCTTAAAAATATCGTATTTATTATATAATATTTCTGCTTCTACCTTATCATCACTAGGCATTACTTCTGCTCCGTATTTGTGCTGATACTTTGTAAGTCCCTTTAATAAACTTTCAGAGAGTTCGTAATCGCCATCTTGCGATGCCTTGGAGAGTGATTGTAAATAAAAAGGTAATACATTTTTAATGGTATCTAACGATGTGCCTGTTGTTTCGTTTATTTCAAGATACGATACCCACTTATCGTTTTTATCATCTGGTATCGGAAATACTTTAAGTATTTGCCCTGTTAATGCTGAATAGAACAGATTAATACGCCTATCGATATCCATAAAATCTTTCTGGAACTGATTGGGCACAGGCTCTCTGTAGGCCTCTTCTAAAATGTCCGATAATTTGTACGCTCCTTTTTCATCAAAAAAATCAGCTAACGAGGCATACTTTACTTTTTTATCGATACCTGCAACAGCACGTAAACTATCGTTACCACGTTTAAGATAAATAACGGGTACATTATACCAAGCTTGGTCGAACATTGCCATAGATAAAAACACTTGGTCAGCATTCATACCTTTATACGTATCGCTTTTACTTACTTTACGCAATAACTCTGATGAGAAGGTATTTACAGGCTTCATCCTCCCCCCTGCATCCTGAATTATTAAACGACCAAATTTGGAGGCGTGCTCTTCACTGACTTTATAACGTTGTAATAGAGAATCGAGCTGCTTTTCGGATGTTTTTTGGTGCAGGTGTTGTTGCGAATAGCCATTAAAAGTAAAAAATAGTAGTAAGGCTATTAAAGCTGCTTTTTTGGCTTTCACCTTGTCTAGCTTTCGTTTCAAATCGGCAAAACGGGTATTCTTATCAAACAATATCGCCATTAAGCCAAAATACAATAGGAAATAGCCAATATAGGTAATCCAAGTACCCCAAAAATCGTGATTTACCGATAATACGGTACCCAGCTCGTCAGGGTCAAAAGAGGACTGAAAAAATCGGTACCCTTTATAGTCCAAAACATTATTCATGTAAATTCGGGTATCAAATGTATTATTATCGGCATTATCAATAACCGTTACTTGGCTCTCAAACGAGGCATAGCTTGACTCGGTACCAGGATATTTATCTGCAATAAAATCATTTAATTTTATATCAAAAGGTAATTCGTGTACTTTGCTACCATAAATAAGGGTATACTCTAAATCGCCCATTTTAAACGACTGCGGAATGCCCATTTTACCTTTTCCGCCTAAAAGCGTTACTCGTTTTTGCTCGTTGCCCGATGTTACAATAACCGTTAAAGCACCGTCCTCTCTGGTTTTATAATCTCCATTCGATTTGTATGTAATTTCTCCCTTAATAGCAGGCTCAGGAAATACAAAACGTGAACCTCCTAAGTTGTACAGCGAACGCATCATTAACGGCTGTACAGAATCCTTTACTACTTTCCCCGTTAGTTTGTCTGCCATACGCATAAAATCGCCCTCAAAAGGTGAGCTTATAGTATAGGTATCACCATCGGTAGTAATATTTATAGCCCCATCAGTAGGCTTGTTAAAGGCATACAGCAGGTTATGAATGTTTTGTACCTCGCCTTCTCGTAAATAATGTTCGTGCCTGCCACCATCGCCAGCTTCTACCAATTTTATAAAAAACTGTCCTTCAGGGTTTTCTTTTATTTCCTCTTTGGCACCCATCACAAAATTATCGTAGGTTATCTCGAACGGAATGCCGCCAAATTCATCCGCAATAGTAAAATTATTATTTGCAACGGGCGATAATAATAAAGGTTTTTCAAAGGTTTTGCGTCGCATTTCGCCTTTATAATTACCATCCACTAAAGCAGTAATATAGGTTTTATCCGAATAAAAAACATGCTCGGTTGCTCCTTCTCTAATGGGCATCATACCCTCAAAACTGATGTAACGGGTTATAAACGCACCAGCTATAATAAGTATAAACGAAAGGTGTAGTAAAAGCGTAGCCCATTTTTCCTTTTTATGCAGCTGATAACGCTTAATGTTGTACATAAAGTTTATAACAAAAACGAGCATTATTGCCTCAAACCACCAAGCATTGTATATAAATATACGAGCAGTATCAGTATTGTAAGCATCTTCTACAAACGTACCTATACCCATGGCTAAAGCAAAAACAATAAAAAGGGTGGCTGTTAAACGTGTGGAAGCAAGGAATGATATAATTTTATTCATGAGAATCAGTGCGAAGATTAAATTCTTGCAAAAATACTCAAAAGTTAATTTTCATGCGCTATGTGCAAGGGTAAAAATAACACTAACAGGTGTTAAAGTATACTTATTTTCTCGATACGTTTTACGCTAAAATAATGCTCGCTACTAGGGTTTTTATCTCAGTCGTGACTTTTAAGCAGAACATCTACCAAAATAATGCTTAAAAAAATGCTGTAAAAGCAGTATAACTATACTTTTTCCGTAAATATCCCGATAATGTACTATATATTTGGCTTTTAATTTTCAGGAAATGAAAGGTTTTACCTATGTAATAGTATGCTTGTTTGCTACTGTAATTGCAAACGCTCAGATAGAAGCAAAAACAAAAAATGGTAGAGAAGTAATACTAAATAACAATGGCACATGGATTTATACCGATAGCCTTTGTAACTTTTTTACCAATACTAAGACGTATACCAATGGTAAGGAAGTTATATATGCCAACAAAGCCATAAAAGTAACAGGCGAAAAGGGAAAAACAGGACTGGAAATAATGTTGCTTAAAACATCGCAATCTATAGTAATGAATATTACCATACTAGATGATGATATATGGTGTGTAAATAAAGATACCAAAGCCAATATTGTTTTTACCGATGGTAAAACAATAACCTTACAAAATATGGGCGAAGAGAATTGCGAAGGCAACTTTTCTTGTTTTTTAAGTGAAGTAATGGATAACAAGAAAGAGCTAAAAAAATTAACCAAAAAAATGATACAGAGCATTGCTATATCGTATGCCATTAATAATAGCGAGGCTACTGTAACCAATACTGTAAAAACTATTTTTAGTATAGGCGAGGCATATCGGGTTAAAACGATAGTTACCTGCTTATCGGACAAATAATTACAACATAATGAAATTACAAAAACTAAAAACAGTACTCCTTGTTAGCCTGTTAGGCTATGCAGGTTTTGCACAAGAAGTTGTGCCCAACAATCAATCTAAATTTGACGATATTGGCTACAGGCGCGGTAATGTATACCGCTCGGCATCGGGTGTACCTGGACCGCAATACTGGCAAAATAGTGCCGATTATGAAATTGAGGTAGAACTGGACGATAAAAACGATAGGCTAAAAGGTACGTTAACCATGACGTACTACAATAATAGCCCTGAAAACCTCAACTACATTTGGATGTATTTGGAACAAAACCGTTTTACGGCCAATTCGCGCGGTACCCTCACCAGTCCCGCAGGACCCGACCGCTACGAGGGCGATGTTGACGGCGGTATAACCATTTCCAACCTATTAGCTAAAACAAGTGGTAAAGCATCGTCAAAACACTTAGTATCCGATACCCGCCTACAGGTTTTCTTTAACGAACCACTTAAAGCCAAAGGCGGTAAAGCTACAGTATCGATGAATTTTGAGTTTAAAATACCCGAAGAGGGTATGGACAGAATGGGGCAACTAAAAACAGCCAATGGTACCATATATTCTATTGCACAATGGTATCCGCGTGTTGCCGTATTTGATGACGTTGTAGGCTGGAATACGGAGCCTTACCTTGGTGCTGGAGAATTTTATTTGGAGTATGGCGATTTTGATTATAAAATAACCGTACCGTATAACCATATTGTAGTAGCCTCGGGAGAATTGGTAAACGTTAAAAACGTACTCTCTAAGGAGCTACAAAAACGCTGGGATAAAGCCAAAAATAGCGATAAGACAGTTTACTTAGTACAACCTAACGAAGTAGGAAACACAAAACTTACCCGACCTACGCAGAGCGGAAAAGTAACGTGGCATTACAAAATGGAAAACACACGCGATGTGGCTTTTGCAAGTTCAGCCGCTTTTATATGGGATGCCGCACGTATTAACCTGCCTAATGGCAAAAAAGCATTGGCACAATCGGCATACCCTAAAGAGGTAGGCGGTAATGATGCATGGGGACGTTCTACAGAATACACTAAAGCCTCTGTAGAGCATTACTCTAACAAATGGTTTTCATACCCTTATACGGGTGCCGTTAATGTAGCCTCTAACGTTGGTGGTATGGAGTACCCTGGCTTATCTTTTTGTGGGGCAAACAGTTCGGGAGCTGACCTTTGGGATGTTACCGACCATGAATTTGGACACAACTGGTTCCCTATGATAGTTGGCTCTAACGAGCGTAAGTATGCTTGGATGGATGAGGGCTTTAATACCTTTATTAACTACTACAGTACCGTTGCCTTTAATAATGGTGAGTACACATCGGACATTGCAAAAAGCCTTAACCGTGTACAATGGTTTAAATGGCGCAGGCGCGAAGGTATTGATACGTACCCCGACGTTGCCAAGAGTATGAACCTTGGTTTTACTGCCTACTATAAACCTGCCACAGGTTTAATTATGTTACGCGAATACATATTGGGGCACGAACGTTTTGATAATGCCTTTAAAGCCTACATTAATGCTTGGGCATACAAACACCCGCAACCTTCTGATTTTTATAATTGTATGGAAAATGTAGCTGGCGAAAACCTAAACTGGTTTTGGAGAGGTTGGTTTACGGGTACGGGTAACATAAATATTGGTATTGAAGCCGTACAGCGTAACCCCGACCATACAATAGTTACTTTTGTAAATAAAGGCGAAATACCAATGCCCGTTACGTTTAAAGTTACGTACGAGGATAATTCATCTGAAATAAAAAAACTTCCTGTAGAGATTTGGCAGCGCCAAAACGAATGGGATTATATTATAGATTCGCCTAAAAAAGTAAGGGCTATAGATATTGACCCCGAACGTTTTTTACCCGATATAGATATGACCGATAATACGTGGTTTAAACAAGAGTAAAAAACCAAAGCATTACACCCAGCATTGTTTTATATGCTGGGTTTATTTTATAAATTAGCTGCATGTTAAAAGTGGTAATTATTGGCTCGGGTAATGTGGCACACCACCTAATTACCGTTTTTGAGCAATCTAATAGCGTTCAGTTAGTACAAGCGTATGCTCGTAATGCAGCATCGTTGAGCAATTTGTTACCCGCCTCAAAAATAACTACTAATTTTAATACCATCTTACCTGCCGATGTTTACATTATATCGGTTACAGACGATGCTATAGCTGAGGTAGCGGCACTCCTACCCTTTACCAACCAATTGGTAGTACATACATCGGGCAGTGTTGGTTTGCAGCAACTTAATGCAAAAAACAGGCGTGGCGTGTTTTATCCGTTACAAACCTTCTCTAAAAATAAAGCTGTTGATTTTAAACAAATTCCACTTTGTTTGGAAAGCGAGTTGGAAGCTGATTATGCTATTTTAGAAACACTTGCCAAAGCCGTATCAGACAACGTATATGCTATAAACTCCAAACAAAGGCAATCGTTACACGTAGCTGCCGTTTTTGTAAATAACTTTGTAAACGATTTGTACCGTATTGGTTATGATATTTGCAATGAGAATAATGTACCTTTTGATATATTACGCCCATTAATACACGAAACAGCCAATAAAGTACAAGTATTACAACCTAAAGAAGCACAAACAGGACCTGCAAAGCGCAACGATGTGCGTACGATGGAAAAACATTTAGCTTTCCTAACTGATGAAAAAAAGAAAATAATATATACCTTACTATCCCAATCAATACAAAACAACAATGAGTAAAAGTTATAAGGAAATAATGAACGACATTACCACATTTATTTTTGATGTGGATGGTGTACTTACCGATGGTAAAATACACATAACGCAAACAGGCGAATTGTTACGCACTATGAATGTACGCGATGGTTATGCCCTTAAAACAGCCGTAGATAGCGGATACAATGTATGTATTATTTCGGGCGGGTACAACGAAGGCGTACGACTACGCCTCAGAAACTTAGGTATTACCAACATACATTTGGGTGTATCGGATAAAGTTGAAACGTACGAGGAATTTATAGATGTTTACAATATTAAACCCGAGCAAGTATTGTATATGGGCGACGATTTACCTGATTACTGGGTAATGAAAGAGGTAGGATTACCTGTTTGCCCACAAGATGCAGCACCCGAAATTAAAGCACTAAGCAAATATATATCGCATAAAAACGGTGGTGCAGGTGGCGTTCGTGATGTTATAGAGCAAGTAATGAAGGTACAGGGCAAATGGATGGAAAAATTTGATGCACAATCCGATTAACACTACACACCACAAAAAAACACAGTATAAAAACACATCTTTACATAAACAATGAATTTTTTACAACGTATAGGTTATAGTAACTTATTATTACTTGCTTTTGGTTTACTTATATTCCGTTATGGTTTTTTAGATTTACAAGCAGGGCTACCATTAGCCCTTAAACACGGACACTATATAATTATGGTACTGGCCAGTGTACTAATAGCAGCAGGAGGCTTTTTAATTAATAATTACCACGCTAACGAAGATAAAGCATCCGAAGGTAAAGTATATACCACCTATGCCCTGCTAACAATAACAGGTATTGGTTTAGGATATTACCTTAGCAATTGCATAGGTAAATCTATGGTTGTAATTGTATTTGTAATTGCCGCTGCCATAATTTATTTGTATGCTACTAGCCTAAAACAAATGTTGTTGGTTAGCAACTTTATAGTAGCTACGGCTGTAGCTATGGGCATTATTGTTATTGTAGTGTATAACCTCTACCCTATTATAGTGCCAAGCAATCAAGTATATTTGGCTACCATATTCGACTTAATGCTCGACTACACCTTGTTTATTTTCATTATCACATTTATACTCACACTGGTTTATAACTTGCGTGATACGGATGCCGATTACAACTCAGGAAACACAACACTACCTATAGCTATTGGTAAGGACAGAGCGGTTAAAATTGTATTTGCATTAACCCTAGTCCCATTAGCGTTAATGCTTTATTATGGCGATAAATACCTATCCAATCTTATATGGTCGTTAGGGTACGGTTTACTGTTTATGGTTGCTCCTATCATCTATTTTTTAGTAAAATTATGGACAGCAAAAACAAAACAAGATTTTAATCATTTAATAACAATCTTAAAGTTATTCTTGCTGTTTACTGTAATCTCTATTGCTGTTATAACCTATAATATCAACATCAATGCTTAAAAATATATTAAAAGACTACTCTATTATACTAGCTTCGGGTTCGCCACGCAGGCAACAGTTTATGAAGGAGTTGGGTGTTGATTTTGAAATCCGCTTAAAAGAAGTTGAGGAAATTTATCCCGATACACTCAAGGAAGCTGAAATCACCGATTTTTTAGCACAGCTAAAGGCTGATTCACTCAAAGAAACACTAAGTGATAACGAAATTGTAATTACGAGCGATACTATTGTATGGCACGAAAATAAAGCATTAGGCAAACCTACCGATTATGATGATGCCTTTGCCATGCTGCAATCAATGTCTGGAAAAACACACGAGGTAATTACGTCGGTATGTTTAATGAGTACCACAAAAACAGAGGTATTTAATACTACTACCCGCGTTACATTCCACACTTTAAAAGATGAAGAAATAAAGTACTACCTTGATAATTATAAACCTTTTGACAAAGCAGGCTCGTACGGGATACAAGAATGGATTGGGCTTGTAGCGATTGCCAATATAGAGGGTTCCTACGCTAATGTTGTAGGTATGCCTGTAGATAAAGTATACCACCATTTAACTAATTTTGTTGTAAAAAAATAACAATGCTAAGCAGAGAAGAGATTCATCATTTAATATTAACAGCGGTAGCATTATCAATTTTTATAATCCTACGGGTTTTTATTCGTAAGGTTACAAAACGTTATACCATTAAAGAGCATCTTAACGAGTACCGTGCCCAACTAGTGGGTAAGAGTATTGATATTTTTATGTTCATATTCTTATTACTTGCCATATTTGCAATATGGGGGGTAAACTCCAAGGATCTCTTTGTAGTTATGTCGTCGGTATTTGCCATTATTGGTGTAGGGTTATTTGCACAATGGTCCATACTTAGCAATATAACATCGGGGGTAATATTGTTCTTCTCCTTTCCGTTTAAAATTGGCGACTTCATAAAAATACATGATAAAGATTTCCCTATAGAAGCTCAAATTCAGGATATAAAAGCATTCCACATTCTGTTACGCACCACAGAGGGCGAGGTACTTACCTACCCCAACAATATGCTGCTGCAAAAAGGAATAACAATAGTAGTACCCGAAAAAGAAGAAGAAAAAGAATTTCACGATTAAACGTTGAAACCTTAATTAAAAAAAGCCATGCAAAAAAAGATAGTACTATTATTTGTACTTACATTTTATACTATATGCCAAGCACAACCCCAATTACCTGAAAAACCATCATCGGCAGAAATTTATGCTAAAATAGAGAAGCTGAACTTTTTAGGCTCAGCACTCTATATTGCAGCACACCCAGACGATGAGAATACGCGGTTAATATCTTTCCTATCTAAAAACACAAAAGCACGTACAGGCTATTTATCACTAACGCGAGGTGATGGCGGACAAAACTTAATAGGGCTTGAACTTAGAGAGTTACTAGGCGTAATACGTACACAAGAATTAATAGAGGCGCGTAAAGTAGATGGTGGCGAACAGTTTTTTAGCCGAGCTAACGATTTTGGCTACTCTAAAGTACCTAACGAAACCCTGCAAATATGGGATAAAGAAAAGGTGCTGCATGATATGGTTTGGATAATTAGAAAGTTCCAACCCGATGTTATTGTAAACCGTTTCGACCATCGTTCGCCAGGCACAACACACGGGCATCATACCTCATCAGCCATATTAACGCAAGATGCCTATACATTGGCAAACGACCCCAATTACCAACCCGAGCAATTAAACTACGTAAACACATGGCAACCCAAGCGTGTATTATTCAATACATCGTGGTGGTTTTTTGGTGGTAGAGATAAATTTGAAAAAGCCGATAAATCAAAATACATCAACCTAGCTACAGGAGTGTACTACCCCCTACTTGGTAAATCAAACCAAGAAATAGCAGCACTTAGCCGTAGCAAACATAAATCGCAAGGCTTTGGAGCTACAGGCTCGCGTGGCGAGGACATGGAGTACATGGAATTAATTAAAGGTACTGACTTAGAGGATAAACAAAATCTTTTTGAAGGTATTGATACCTCTTGGAATCGTGTAAAAGGTGGTAAACTAATTGGTAAAGCCATAACAGAAATTATAAAAAACTACGATTTTAAAAGTCCATCAAAATCAGTTCCTGCCCTAGTAAAAGTATATACCCAAATAAATAATCTTGAAGACACCTATTGGAAAACCATAAAATTAGCCGAAATAAAAACAATTATTGCCTCCTGTAGTGGTTTGTACCTAGAAGCATATTCCGAAAGTCAGTCGGTAACACCTGGCGATGCTATTACAATGCACTGGGAAACCATAAACCGAAGTAATGTAGCTATGACGCTGAATAGTATTACCATAGTGCCCGAAAATAAAAGCCTAACTAAAAATATAAAGTTAGCCAATAACAGCAGCCAAAAAGATGTTGTAACAGTTACCATACCCAGCAACGCCGAATATACATCGCCCTATTGGCTTACCGAAGAAGGTACAGCGGGAATGTACACCGTAAATGATTTACAAAAAATTGGAATACCCGATATTATCAGGGAAATGAAGGCTCATTTTACTGTTACCATCGAGGGCACTCCCATTACTTTTGAAAGGTATATAATACATAAGTACAACGACCCTGTTAAAGGCGAAGTATACCAACCACTAGATATTATACCTGTAGTAAGCACACAAATACTAAATAAAGTGCAGCTTTTTAAAGATAATAAGCCACAAATAGTAGCTGTAAAAATAAAAGCGGGTAAAGATAACTGCAAAGGGGAATCGGAATTAGTATTACCTACGGATTGGAAAGTAACACCTGCCTCTATACCTTTTGATATAAAAACTAAAGGGAACAATGTTGTGGTTACGTTTACCGTTACACCCCCCAACTACCCTACCGAGGCTACTGTGAAAAGCATTGCCACTGTTAATGGTGTGGAATACAACCGTGAGCAAACGGTAATTGACTACCCGCATATTGCTACACAACAAGTATTATTACCTTCTACAGCTAAATTTACAAAAGCCGATTTAAAAATTAAAGGTAAAAAAATAGCGTATATTATGGGTGCAGGAGATAATGTACCCGAAAGCCTAAAACAAATGGGGTACGATGTTACCTTACTTACCTGTGAGGAAATTAGTGCTGAAAGATTGAAAGGTTTTGATGCCGTAATTACAGGTATTAGAGCGTACAATGTGCTTGGAGAGGAATTAACGTTGAAACAAAATATTTTGTTTGATTTTGTAAAGAATGGCGGTAACATGGTAGTACAGTACAACACAACTGGAAGAAACTTAGCTGTTAAAGATATTGCACCATATCCGTTACGTATATCACGAGATAGGGTTACGGAGGAAGATGCAGAGGTTACCTTTTTAAACGCAACCCATCCCGTTTTAAACCATCCTAATAAAATAACATCCAACGATTTTAACGGCTGGGTGCAAGAACAAGGGCTATATTACCCTGACCAGTGGGGAGATGAATTTATGCCAATACTATCATCGCACGATACAGGAGAAAGTCCTAAAAACGGAGCACTCATAATAGCACAACACGGTAAAGGGTATTATATTTATACAGGGCTTAGTTTTTTTAGGGAGTTACCGCAAGGTGTCTCTGGAGCGTACCGATTGTTAGCCAACATAATTGCCATGGGCAAATAGCTCCAAAACGTAACAAAATGCCAGTAAGATAGTCTTACTAATGCACAATAACTATAATAAAGCATTATGAACAATAATCCTTCACGATGGAAAAAGAGCTACTCGCTCGTACTGCTATTCAATATAGTTTATATTATAGTGTTTTATTTTTTAATGCAAATATACTCTTGATATGCAGTTAATCGATTGGATTATTCTATCTGCTACGCTACTATTTATTGTTGTATATGGAGCAATAAAAACACGAAAAAGCAAAAATGTTAACGAGTATATACTGGGTGGCAATACTACCCCTTGGTGGACGGTAGGGCTATCGGTAATGGCTACCCAAGCAAGTGCCATTACATTCCTCTCTACACCAGGGCAAGCCTACCACGACGGTATGGGGTTTGTACAGTTTTATTTTGGTTTACCACTGGCTATGGTGGTTATATGCATTACGTTTATCCCTATTTACCACAAACTAAAAGTATATACTGCCTACGAGTTTTTAGAACAGCGTTTTGATGTTAAAACACGTACGCTAGCCTCACTATTATTCCTTATACAGCGTGGTTTAGGTACAGGGCTTACCATATACGCCCCCGCCATAATCATGTCGTCACTATTGGGTTGGAATCTTAATTTAATGAATTTCCTTATCGGTTTAATGGTAATTATTTATACCGTATCGGGTGGTACCAGAGCCGTAAACATTACCCAAAAGCAACAGATGTTTATTATAATGAGCGGGCTTTTTATAACCTTCTACATAATTTTAAGCTACTTACCCGAGGATCTTAGCTTTAGTAATATACTACATATTGCAGGGGCTAACGATAAGATGAATATTGTAGATTTCTCTTTCGATCCCGAGAAACGCTATACCATATGGAGCGGTATTGCAGGTGGTTTCTTTTTAGCCCTAGCCTATTTTGGTACCGACCAATCTCAGGTACAGCGTTACCTGTCAGGTAAATCAATTCGCGAAAGCCAAATGGGCTTAATTATGAATGGTTTACTAAAAGTACCCATGCAGTTTTTTATACTACTTATTGGGGTAATGGTATTTATATTCTTCCAGTTTCATGCTGCGCCACTACATTTTAATCCAAATAATGTAGAAACAATAAACAACTCCAAATACAAAGCGGATTACAATGCCTTAGAAAAAGAGTTGGAAGTAGTAGCTAAAGAAAAGAAAGAGATTAGCATGCTTTATGTAAATCAACTCAATCAGGACTATGAGAATAAAGAACTTCAAAATCGAGTAGTAGCCTTAAATGGTAGAGAAAAAAACCTTAGAGATAAAGCAAAAGGTTTGATAGAAAAAGCCAATAGCAATGCAGAAACCAACGATAAAGACTATGTTTTCCTTTACTTTATACTCAACTTTTTACCCAAAGGCTTGGTTGGTTTATTACTCGCTGTAATCTTCTCGGCAGCTATGTCATCATCAGCATCAGGGTTAAATGCATTAGCCTCTACTACAGCTATCGATTTGTATAAACGAAACGTAAAACAAAAATCAGATGCACACTACGTAAACGCCACAAAGCTATTTACATTAATGTGGGGTACTATTGCCATATTATTTGCCTGTGTTGGTACATTGTTCGAGAACCTTATACAGTTGGTAAACATTGTAGGTTCTATATTTTATGGTACAGTACTGGGTATCTTCTTAATCGCTTTTTACATTAAATACGTTAAGGCGCAAGCCATCTTTTTAGGCGCTTTAATAAGTCAGGCAACCATATTTTACATTTATTATATAGATGTTGTTGGCTTCCTGTGGTTAAACGCTATAGGAGCTGCGTTAACCATTGTAATATCGTTATTACTGCAATCCATTATAAATAAAACCAATAATGCTTCTGCTATAGCAGAATAACAAATGCTTTATCATAAAAACCAAAAAAGCGAGCCATAGTATAGCTCGCTTTTTGTATGAAAATAAGTAGTGAAATTATTTTTTACTCCACTCCTGTATCGAATCTTTATTCATTTTTACATAATCAGCATTATTAGCTTTTTCCGATGCTGCAAGCGATTGCTTAGCAGTTTCAATAGCACCTTTCTTATCACCCATTTTTGCCTGTATCAACGATTTTTGTCTTAAAAAGTAAAAAGGTACATCTTTTCCTTCTGGAGTTTTCTCAATAGCTTGGTTCATCCAAGTTAATGCTTTTTTCAAATCCATATCAGACTGGTAGTAGTAACGTGCTGCACCAAACAAATCGCTAGCCGATGGTCCTGCCAATACAGCCTCAATGCTCTTAGTAGCAATTTTTTCTGTTGGGACTTCAACCTTTAACGACACCATTGTTTTTTCCCATGCAATTTGTAAATGACCATAATTGTTACTAAGGTCGTTCATGGCAATAGTAAGTGTTTCTATACTATTGTTTAAAAACTCAGGCTTTACCGTAGTACGTAAAGCTACCTTCTTCTCATCCCACTGCTGTGGTAAGCCCCAGTTATTTGTATCAGTATAAAATATTATATCCCAACTATCTGCTTTTGGTTGTGTATATAAGGCATATTTACCAGCCGCTAAGGTTTTTCCGTCTATCATTACATCATCCTGAAACGAAATTGTAGTATTGGCATTAGCCCCTGTTCGCCATAAGCGTCCAAAAGGAACAAGCTCTCCGTATACTGCTCTTCCTCTGGCGCTTGGGCGCGAATATTCAATTTTAACATCTGTTAATCCTACGGTTTGCTCTACACTAGCGCTAGGACTCGCTTGTGGCGTTTTTACCTGCGCCGAACCCATTGCAAATGTTAGCAATAACGCTCCTGTAATTAATATTTTCTTCATAATTGCCTTTTATTTTTTTATTTTACAAAGTTACCCTGCGAAATTAATAATTAAACATTTTACAAGTGTTAAATGTATCAGAAAATCTCAGGTGTAATGCTATTCTTGTAGGCTTTGTTTTCTAACTTCACACTTTATTTAACAATATTATGAAGCTATATACAATACACGAAAAGCAAAATTTACCTATTACTTTACAGGAGGCATGGGGCTTTATTTCGGACCCAAAAAACCTAGCTGTTATTACACCAGACAGTATGGGTTTTGAAACGCTATCGGGCGACGACCGTAAAATGTTTGCAGGGCAAATAATTCATTACAACATATCGCCCCTTGCTGGAATTAAAATGCAATGGGTTACCGAAATTACGCATGTAAAGGATATGGAGTTTTTTGTAGATGAGCAACGGTATGGTCCTTATAAATTTTGGCATCATAAACATTTTGTTAAAGAAATTCCTGGCGGTGTAGAAATGGAAGATATTGTACATTATAAATTACCTATGAGTATTTTAGGCGATATGATGCACCCCATTATGGTAAAACCCAAGCTTAAAGAAATTTTTGATTACAGAAGAAAAAAACTAGTTGAGCTTTTTGGCGAAATGAAATAAGATTACAATTTTATGAATGTATTTTGGTTTAGGCGCGATTTGCGTTTGGAGGACAATGTAGGTTTACACAAGGCGTTATCATCTGCGGAAGCGGTATTACCCATTTTTATTTTTGATAAAAATATATTAGATGAATTGCCTAAAGATGATGCAAGAGTTACGTTTATACATAGCTTATTAGAAGATATACATAACGAGTTACGAAAACACCAACGGGATTTAGCCATTTTTTATGATACACCCGAAAACGTATTTAAAAAACTGGTAAAAGAAAACGATATTAAAGCGGTATATACCAACCATGATTATGAACCTTATGCTTTAGAAAGGGATAAGGAAATAGCACAACTTTTAAAAAAGGATGGTATTAATTTTTATACTTTTAAAGACCAAGTTATTTTTGAGAAGGATGAAGTTGTTAAAGATGATGGTAACCCCTATGTGGTATATACACCCTATATGAAGAAATGGCGCGCTGCGTTTAAAGATATAACGCTAGAAACGTATGATGTACCCCTCCAGGCAGATAATTACGTTAAGCATTCCTATCCTTTTTTACATTTAAAAGATATAGGCTTTGAGGAATCGGAAATAAAACCAACAGACTACACAGTATCGAAAAAATTGATAGAAAATTATGAAGATACCCGCAATTTTCCTGCTTTAGACGGAACTTCTAACGTTAGTCCTTACCTGCGCTTTGGTGCGGTTAGCGTTAGGCAACTCATTAAAAAAGCATTAAAAAGTGATAACGCTATATTTATGAATGAGTTGATATGGCGTGAATTTTTTATGCAAATATTGTGGCACTACCCTAAAACGGTTACAAAAAGCTTTCGCGATAAATACGATGCTATTAAATGGCGCAATAACGAGGAAGAGTTTAAAGCATGGTGCGAAGGTAAAACAGGCTACCCAATGGTAGATGCAGGCATGCGTGAACTGAATGCTACGGGGCATATGCACAATAGGATACGTATGGTGGTAGCAAGTTTTTTATGCAAGCATTTACTTATAGATTGGCGATGGGGCGAGGCTTATTTTGCTAAAAAATTGTTCGATTACGAGCAATCTAGTAACGTAGGCAATTGGCAATGGGCAGCAGGCAGCGGTGTAGATGCTGCACCTTATTTCAGGATTTTTAACCCTACCGAGCAAGCCAAAAAATTCGATAAGGAACTGAAATACATTAAAAAATGGGTTCCTGAGTTGGAGGAAATTGATTATAGCCCTATAGTAGACCACAAGGAGGCACGCGAACGTGCGCTTAGAGTATATAAAGAAGCTGTAGCGTAATTATAATGTTATAGGCAATGTTTGAAGTTTATTACTATTTAGTTGTTTAAAACTCGTAATAGTAATATCCGCTTCGGTAGTATCTTGGTCTATAGATAATCCACTTTTATACCCAATGCAGTAAATACCTGCAGCTTTTGCTGCTTTAATACCATTGGTACTGTCTTCTATTACAACACATTCTTCTTTTGTAAAACCCGATTTTGCCACGGCTGCGTTAAATATAGCAGGGTTGGGTTTTGAGAATTCAAAATCTTCACCACTTAGTTTGGCATCAAAATACGGATGCAACCCAAAACGCGTAAACACTTTATCTATTTTTCGGTTTGGTGCCGACGATGCCAATAATAACTTAAAACCATTAGCGTGTAGGTGCTGTATAAATTCTTTTACGTTGGGGAGTAATTTAACCTCGTCACTCGTATCAAATAGTTTATAAAAATAACTGTATTGCTTTTGTAGTAACTGCTCGTGCGTTAACAGAATATCGTATAAATCTTTTAGCTTGGCTACAATGTTTTTATCCGAATTTCCTACAAAGGTTGCATATACACTGTCGGGTACAGTAATACCCAAATCGTTGTATAGTGCTTTATTGGCTTTATATCCTATAGGCTCGGTGTTTACCACTACCCCATCCATATCGAATATCACGCAACGAATCATGCCCCAAGCTTTTTTACAATAGCTGCATTAATCGCATCAAAATCGTTAATAATCATGTCCGCTTCGCCAAGCTCTTGCATTTTCGAGTGTATACTATTGTATCCAACACAATATAAGTTAGCAGCTTTAGCAGCCTTTACACCGTTAGTACTATCTTCTATTACAATACATTCGTTTTTAGAGTTACCCGATAATTCGGCAGCTTTATTAAATATAGCAGGGTGCGGTTTGGATTTTGGGAAATCTTCGCCACTAACAGTATGGGTAAAATAATCGTGCAGTTTAAAGCGATTAAACACACGGCTTATGGTAACTTTTGATGCAGAAGATGCTAATATGAGCTGTATGCCATTACTATGTAAATTCTTTATCAAATTGTGTACACCTGGCAGCATATCCAAATCCTCTTTATTATCAAAAGCATCGTTAAAAAAAGAGCGTTTTTGTTGTACCAAATCGTTAATCTCGCCATCTATACCAAAAATATCTTTTATTTTCTGATATACATTTTTGGTAGAGTTCCCTGTAAACGAGGCATACATCTCGTCAGTAACATCAATATTTAAATGTTTAAAGTGTTCGTGGTAAGCATAGTAATGCACGGGTTCTGTATCTACAATTACCCCATCCATATCAAATATTACGGTTTTTATCATAATAAAATTTAAAGTGGCAAAGGTACAACTAACCTATATAAGCCAAAAATATAAAGCAATTAAGTTAGTGTTAACCCTATTTTTTGCGTTACTGCTAGCCATACATTAAACCTTTTAGGATATCTTTAGTCAAAAGTTATATAGTTTACAACAACTTTGGAGGACGAAAAAGCATTTATAGCGGAATTACTAAACCCTAAAACACGGGAAAATGCGTTTAGACAGCTTGTGGCAGAGTATAGCAGACCGTTGTACAGCCACATCCGTAATATAGTTATAAACCATGATGATGCTGATGACGTGCTACAGAACACATTTATAAAAGTTTTTAAAAACCTTTCTAACTTTAAAGGGCAAAGTAAGTTATTTTCGTGGATGTACCGAATAGCGACTAACGAAGCCATAACATTTATTAATCAGCGGGCTAAAAAATCGGGGATTACTAACGAGGAAGTACAACAAAAAGCAATACAGAGTTTACAAGCTGATGTGTATTTTGAAGGGGATGAATTACAATTACAGTTGCAAAAAGCGGTTGCAAGGTTACCCGAGAAACAACAGCTTGTTTTTAAAATGAAATATTTTGAAGATTTGAAATACGAACAGATATCGGAGATACTGGATACCTCTGTGGGAGCATTAAAAGCATCGTACCACCATGCGGTAAAGAAGATTGAAGAATATGTTAATAGCCTTTAAACCATTTATATAGGATTAAGTCTTACTATTATGAAAAACTTTAAACTGGATAACGAACCTAAAATAAAATCGGGATTTAAAGCACCCGACGAGTATTTTAGTACGCTTACCGATACTGTACTGGAACAACTACCCAAACAAAAGCCTAAGGTAGTACCATTTTACCGTAAACGCCCCGTATGGCTATCGGCAGCGGCAGTATTTATTATGTTTATAGCAATTGGTTTACTTTTGCAAAAAAATACTACTACGGTAGAACCTGATGTTGCTAGTATAGAGAATTATTTAGTATATCAGTATAACGAATACGATTTGTACCAAAGCCTTGATGCAACAGATATACAGGAACTGGAACAAAATATAGCCTCTGGTAACGTAAGTAACGAGGCTATTGAAAATTATATTACGGAACAAAACAATTATGATATTTATTTAATAGAATAACATTATGAGAACAACGTTTTTACTCTACATATTTTTACTTTTTTCGTACGGAGCATACAGCCAAGAGTACAAAGAAAAACGGGAGAAAATACATGCGCTTAAAGTATCGTTTATTACTACCGAGCTTAACCTTACAAGTGATGAGGCTGCTAAGTTTTGGCCCATTTATAACGAATACGAAGAAAGGGAATTTGTTATAAAGCACGAGAAAATGCGCAAAATTGTACACCAGCTTGGTGAAAAGGATATTAACAAATTATCGGATAAGGAGGCTTTATTATACCTAACGCAATTGGAAGATGCTGATGAAGAGTTATTTTTACTAAAACAAAAGCTAGTAAAAGACTTAAAAAAGATTATTAGCCCCGTAAAAATTATAAAGCTGAAAAAAGCTGAAAATGATTTTAATAGAAAGTTACTAAAAAAGTATAGAGCAAAAAGGAGAGATTAAAAAAAGAGGCTGTATAGCCTCTTTTTTTATATCCTGTTATAGTACATTGCCTTAACAATACCGTCTGATAGTCCTATTTTAGGAACGTATATGTTACGCGCCCCACTCCACTTCATCGCGTTAAGATAAATACGAATAGCATGGATAATTACATCGGCACGGTCGGGGTTTAAGCCTAATTGTGATATACGCTCTTCGTACGTTAAGCTATTTAAAAACTGGTATTGTGAGTTAACATAGATGTAGGATAATGGCAAATCTTGTTTTTTACCTGATAATTTAAATAGTTTGTTAATATTGCCTCCCGAACCTAAAAGAATAACATTATCGTACTCGCTGGTTATCATTTTTATCCAACGCTCTATTTCTTGCCATACTACATCGTTTACCATATTGTTAAGCAAACGTACCGTACCGTTTTTAAATGAGCGTGAGGCTACTATTTTACCATTAGCAAATAACGAAAACTCGGTACTACCTCCACCCACATCTACAAACAAATACGTTTGGTCTGGTTTTATAAATTGCCTAAGCTCTGTAGATGCTATTATAGCAGCCTCCTTTTTCCCATCAATAATATCAATATTTATACTTGTTTCTTGCGCTATTAAATCGGCAACTTCCTTACCATTAAAAGCTTCGCGCATTGCCGATGTAGCACATGCCATATATTTTTCTACGCCATGTACCTTCATTAATAATTTATACGCTTTCATGGCGTTTATCATACGCTCAATATTATCTTCGGATATCTCGCCTATGGTAAAAGCATCCTGCCCCAAACGTATAGGCACACGCACTAAAGAGCTTTTACTAAACTGGGTATCTTTTCCTTTCTGCTCTATAATATTTGTTATAAGCAAACGCATGGCGTTGGAACCGATATCGATAGCAGCATATTTTTTTATTGTAATCATTTATTGCAAATACGAGTATAACAGCCTGTTAAAAACCAAACAAACAGGCTATTGTAAAATCTCATTTATAATTGTTCGTAAATAACTTCTAGCTTATTACGATAGTAATTGTATGTTTCGAGCTGTGCTCTGAACACTTTAGCGCTAGTACTTTCTCGATATTGATTGTCTAATGCCTCCGAGTGCAATCGGGCTTTTACATTCCCCTTCCAGCCAATCTCAAAAGTATCTATAAGCTCTTGCTTAATTTCCTCATCGTAAATAGGGCACGTTACCTCAACTCTGGCATCAAGGTTACGCGTCATAAAATCAGCCGACGATATATATACATCGGGCTTACCTGCGTTGGCAAAAATATAAAGCCTTGTGTGTTCCAAATAATTATCTACAATACTTATTGCTTCTATGTTCTCGCTCATATCCTTAACACCTGGTATAAGGCAGCATATTCCTCTAATAATAAGCTGAATTTTTACCCCTTCCCTACTTGCCTCGTACAACTTATCTATCATCTTAAAGTCGGTAAGGCTGTTCATTTTTAACTTGATGTAAGCTTCTTTACCCGCAATAGCATTGAGTATTTCCCTATCTATTAATTTATTAAATCGGGTACGAGAGTATTGGGGCGATACTAATAAGTGTTTGTAGCGGTTGATGCGGTAGTTAACCTCGAAAAAGTCGAATATTTTATTGACTTCCTTCATAATTTGCTGATGGCTTGTAAACAACGTTACATCGGTATATATTTTTGCTGTAGCTTCGTTAAAATTACCTGTAGAGATAAACCCGTATCGTTTTACCTTTTTCTGCTCTACACGCTCTACCACACAAACTTTGCTGTGTACTTTTAGTCCCTTTACACCAAAAATGAGGTTGATGCCTTCGCGTTGCATTGCTTCGGAATACGATATATTGTTAGCTTCGTCAAAACGGGCTTGTAGCTCTATTTGTACCGTTACTTTTTTACCATTTTTAGCAGCATTGATAAGGGAACTTATTATCTGCGAATTTTTTGCGAGCCTATACAGCGTTATTTTTATTGAAATAACCTTTGGGTCTAATGCCGCTTCACGTAAAAATTTAATAACGTATGCAAACGACTGGTAGGGTGCGTATAATAAATAATCTTTCTTTTTTATTTTTTGTACGATGCTTCCTTCTAAACTTAGCCCATTTACGGGTAGCGGATAATTCTTTTTATATACTAAATCATCTTTACCGAGCATCGGGAAATTCATGTAATCCCTACGGTTATGGTACCTTCCTCCTGGAATTATACTATCGGTAGAGTCGATACCCATATGGTTTAGGAAAAAAGCAAGTGTATCTTCTTCTATAGATTGATCGTATACGAAACGAACAGGCTCACCTACACGACGCTCTAAAACCCCTTTGGATATCTTTTCCATAAGGCTCTTGCTTTGGTCGCTATCTATTTCCAACTCTGCATCACGGGTTATTTTAATCATGTGTGCAGCAACTGTTTCGTATTTAAATATACTAAATATGTTATGTAAGTTATAGCGTATAACATCGTCTAACAAAATAATGTGTTTGCTATCGTTGTTAGAGGGTAATACCACGAAACGGTTAATGTTTTTGGGCATTTCTATTATAGCATAACGTACTTGTGTTTTTGCTTTATCAGCCTCGTTATCGCTGTATTTGGAACGGACTACAAGTTTAACAGCAAGGTAACCCGATGTATCGCGCAACAGCGGGAATTCATCCAAATCGTTAAGTATAATAGTAACAAGTTCGGGGCTTACTTTTTGTATAAAAAAGTCCTTTATAAAAATGCCTTGCTCTTTGGTTACCTCCGATTCGTTTATAATGTAAACGTGTTCTTTTTCAAGTGCCGTTTCTATTATACTAAGTATACGAAGGCTTTCGGTTTGCTGATTAATTACAATTTCCGTGATTTCTTTTAGCAACGTATCGGCAGTAGTACCCCCCAAAAGCTTTTCGCCTGTTTTGCCCTCAAGGCTTAACCTACGGATGGCTGCATAGCGTACTCTAAAAAATTCGTCTAGGTTATTAGAAAATATACCCAGAAACCGAAGTCTCTCCAGTAATGGCACATTTTCGTCAGCTGCTTCTTGCAATACTCTGGCATTAAACGCTAGCCAACTTTTTTCTCTGTCAATATATCGGTTTACTGGTGAGTGGTGAATCATATTTCTTTAAATCTCTTGGAAATAATAGCTTTTCTGTTGTTCCTTTTTGTATGTTTTTCCATTCGTTTTCTTGGAATGTTATGTACACAAAACCTGTTGTAGGCACATTGTCTACAACGATGTTTCCAAAGGTATTCACAAAATTAGTAATTGCATCATTATGTCCAAAAAGAATTAAGTTATCATATTGGTTATCGCAAGCTTTAATAGCCTTTTCCAAAGCTATTTCATCAAACGTATACAGCTCATCCTTAAAAATAATGGTATCCTGTGGTATGGATAGTGTTTCGGCAAATATATAGGCTGTGTTTTTAGTACGTTGTGCTGTGCTGCACCACACTATGTACGAGTCGGGTAGGTAATGCTCTATATTAGCTGCCACAAGGTGGGCATCATTAATCCCCCTTTTAGAGAGGGGTCTGTCCTTATCTATCAAAGGAGCATCCCAACTGGACTTTGCGTGACGTATTAGGATTAATTTTTTCATTACCTCGTGTTTTAGATTGTTAATCGAAAACTTAAATATCCTAAAAAAACCAATACAAATTACATTAATAGGGTTTTAATTTGTATTAAATTTATGGTGCAAGCCTTTCTAGCTTCCAATTGTAATCCTCTTGCAGTGCGTAACGCATCCTGTCGTGCAATCTGTTGGCTCTGCCCTGCCAAAATTCTACCGCTATTGGTTTTACAATATAGCCACCCCAATAAGCTGGTCGGGTAAGTTCTTTACTTTCATATTCCTTTTCTAACAACCGAAGTTTTTCGTCTAAATAATCTCGTGAGGGTATTACTTGGCTTTGCGGCGATACTACCGCGCCTAACCTACTGCCTATAGGTCTGCTTTCAAAATAACCGTCTGATAGGTTTGGGGCTATTTTTTCTGCTTTGCCTTTTATAATTACTTGGCGCTCTAGCTCATGCCAAAAAAAAGTGAGGCATACATTAGGGTTTGCTGCTATTGCTTTTCCTTTTTCCGATTCGTAATTGGTATAAAATATAAAACCTTCGTATGTAAATTGTTTTAACAGCACAGTACGTGCTTTTGGGTAACCATCCTGCCCTATTGTAGCTATTGTCATGGCATTTACTTCGGCAGTACTATCAAAAGCCTCTGCTTCAGTAAACCAATCCCTAAAAAGCGTTATCGGGTCCTCGGGTAAACTACCCTCTTTAAGTTCGCTTTTTTCGTACGATTTTCTATAATTACTAAGGTCTTTCATTTTTATTGTTAATTGGGTTATAGCTTATGTACTACTGTACCAAGTTATAAATTATTTATCAAGTTCAAATACTTTACCATCATCAGCAAGTACTACGTTATTAAAAATAGTGGTGGCTTCTTCTTTAAATTTATCGGTATTACCATAGCGCGTAGAAAAATGCCCCAGTATTAACTTTTTGGCATTTGCCTGCTTGGCAATGGTAGCTGCCTGCTTGGCTGTGGTATGCATAGTACGCTCGCACAAATGGGCTTCGGTCTCTAAAAATGTACTTTCATGATAGAGTACATCCACATTGTTTATTATAGGTAGTATTGCTTCGTTATACATAGTGTCAGAACAAAATGCGTAGCTTTTTGGTGCAGGTGGGTCAAAAGTTAATGCCTCGTTCGGTATAGTTCTGCCATCATCCAAAATAATATCATACCCTGATTTTATTTTTTGATAGTAGCACGTTTCTATACCATATTCACGCACTACATCTATATTCAATTTTCTGTCGTTTGGCTTCTCTTTAAATAAAAAACCATTGGTGTATACCCTGTGTTGTAGTGGTATAGTAGTAACGGTAACCCTATCGTCCTCAAATATTATTTCGGGTTCGTTAGATGTTAATTCGTGAAAATATAGGTTATACCCTGTCCAAGAATTGGACAGTTTGAGTTGTAGTAAAATTATTTCTTTTATGCCTTTCGGACCATACACATGCAAATCGTTATGCCTGTTGAGTAGGGAAAATGTAGATATTAAGCCTATAAGTCCGAAAAAATGGTCGCCGTGCAGGTGCGATATGAAAATATGGTTTATTTTAGAAAAACGGAGTTTGTTTTTGCGGAGTTGTACTTGTGTACCCTCGCCACAATCAATAAGAAACATTCGGTTTTTAATTTCCAATACCTGTGCGGTAGGATTAGTCATCGATCGAGGTGTTGCCGCATAACAGCCTAGTATGGTTAAATTCATTCGGTTTTTTTATGGCTTTTACTTAAAAATGGTAAAACAATTTGATTAAAAGCCTAAATCACGCTCTATCTCCTCCATCTCTATAATATCGTGTGCCTCAAGTAATGTGGGTACAACCGTCATCTCATCAGGGGCATCGTTAAAATCAAAATCATTTACTGCAATTACAAACGATTTTTTAGCAATACGATGTTTGTTGGATAAGGTTAGGAAAGACGTTACTTCTTGCAAAGTAACATTTTCGTGTTTTGTAAGATCGATGATTATATTATGCTCTTTAAAAGTATTATAATTAGCTGTTATTTTATCTAAAAAAGCAGCAGTATCGCCTTGTGTATCCTTAATAGTTACCGTATGTCCTTTTTCTTCTACTTTCATTTTTTTTGATATTTATGCTACACTTACTAATATACTATTTTATTTTAGAGGCTAACAAATAGGTAACTGCCATACGTACCGCTACTCCATTTTCTACTTGGTCAAGTATTACCGATTGTTGCGAGTCGGCTACATCACTTGTTATCTCTACCCCTCTGTTTATAGGTCCGGGGTGCATTACTACTATTTCTTTATCCAACGAATCTAAAAGTGCCTTATCTACCCCGTATTGTTGTGCATACTCTCGTGTTGAAGGGAAATAATTAACATCCAGCCGTTCGTTTTGTACACGGAGCATATTGGCAACATCACACCATTCTAGTGCTTTACGCAGGTTCGATTCTACTTTTACATCTAACGATTCTATGTGTTTGGGCATCAATGTTTTTGGTCCGCAAACCTTAACTTCTGCACCTTGCAATTGCAATGCAAAAATATTGGATAGTGCCACACGCGAGTGTAAAATATCGCCTACTATTACTACTTTTTTACCTTTTAGTGTACCTAAGCGCTCACGAATGGTGTACGAGTCTAGTAATGCCTGTGTGGGATGCTCATGGGCACCATCGCCTGCATTAATAATACTAGCACCTACATTTTTGGATAAAAAATGGGCTGCACCAGGATATGAGTGGCGTATAACAACCATATCTACCTTCATGGCTAGGATGTTATTTACCGTATCAATAAGGGTTTCGCCTTTTTTAACGGACGATTGTGCTGCTGAAAAACTAACTACATCGGCAGACAAACGTTTTTGCGCTAACTCAAACGATAGTTTAGTACGCGTACTGTTCTCAAAAAATATATTTGCAATGGTAATATCGCGTAACGAAGGTACTTTTTTTATGGGGCGGTTAATTACTTCTTTAAACTGGTCGGCAGTTTCAAAAATAAGGTCAATATCACTTTCTGTGATATATTTTATGCCAAGCAGATGATTAACACTTAATTCTTTCATTGTTGTAATTGTCTGGTGGTATTTAAGTTAAGTAAACACTATCTTCTCCTTCATTCTCTTTCCAGGTAACCTTTACTTTTTCATTGTTTATGGCATCTACCTGACGTCCCCTATAATCAGGTTGTATGGGCAAGTGTCGGCTAAAACGACGGTCTATTAATACTAATAACTCTATAGAAGCAGGTCGCCCAAACGATTGTATGGCTGTAAGTGCCGAGCGTATGCTGCGCCCTGTATACAACACATCGTCTATAAAAACAATATTTTTGTTTTCTACTAAAAAGTCTATTTGGGTTTTATTGGCTTCTAAAGGTTTATCCGATCGGCGGAAATCGTCTCTAAAAAAAGTAATATCTAAAAAACCAAGCGGTACTTCTGGCACGTTGTATTCTTGCTCCAATAACTGTTTCATGCGCTGGGCTACATAACTTCCTCTAGGTTGTAATCCTATTAATATAGTATCTTTAAAATCGAGATGATTTTCTATTAACTGGCACGCCAAACGATGTAGTATGATATTGACTTCGTGTGAAGTAAGCAATATTTTCTGGCTCATAATGCGATGTTGTGTTTGATTTGTAAAAGTACATAAAAAATAGAATTGTAGAAACTACGAAATGACGAATTAGAAAATATCTTATTTCATTTTTGAATAAAATAGCTCTAAAGTATTATATTCAAGGGAGTATTATGCTTTGTAATGTCTAAAAATCGTTTATAAAGTATACATCTTCAAGGTTTCCATAAAGACTTTTACGAAAGAAAATCTTATTCTCTTCAATTTTTTGAAGCCATATTAGCGACTCTTTAGCACCAACAAAGAATAAATCAAGTGAAAGTGTGTTAATTTTGACAATCTTAAAGCCAGAAGATTTAAATATACTACCTCTAATAAAAACAGTACAATAAACGAATTCATTATCTATTATTATTGGTCCTCCAAATATATATCTTTGATCTACAAAGGCATTGTTTATTTTTAAATCACCTATTACAGGACCGCCCTGAGCAATCTCAGTATTGTTAACAATACTAACAACTATATTATCTTTATTTTTTGTTAGAAAATAATCAACAGGCGTTTCAAAATATTTCATAAATAAAAATAGGTGCTGTACTACTAACTCTATTAATGATTTTTAAAATAATCAAGATACCATTCGTGTTCATCATGATCTATTACATCATTTTGAATGATATGATTTTTATCAATTTTAGAATAAAGAATTTCTAACGATTTATAATCTCTTTGACTGATTATTTTTATTCCGTGTTTGTCTAGCTGAGCGGCGCAAACTCCCATACCAATTTGGTAGATTGGATTTTCTGAAAATCTTGAGCCGTTATAAATTACTTGGCTTCCACAAGCGCCACTAACATCCATTAGTATCGCTAATTCTACATTATTTTGTTGGGCAATTTCCAGCATTTTTAACGATGCTGTTATCATTTTGGCAGTTATATCTTTTCCTGTTTCTGTAATAACTTTTGCCTTACCTTCAAGCACATCGTGCCCATTTCCACCTTCAATGTCGGGTGTTTCTCTAGGTGTACCAAAAACAAAATCTTCAGGACAAAATGGTATTAGCTTAATATTCTCGTAATTAACTAGCTTTAGTACACTTGGGTAAGTTCCGTTACTAGTACCATCCACTCCACAAAGTTGTCCTAACAAACAAGCGCTAGATAATACTCTAAGCGGATTTTCTTTAGTTGGTATCCTAAGGTTTTTTAAATAATCCTTGTCTGTCATAGGCAATTACGATTTTTATGTTACACAGTATACATCTTCTTCCTCATCTCTTTTATCTTATCGTCTTCTAAATATTCATCAAACGTCATGTAACGGTCTATGATACCATTCGGGGTAATTTCCAGTACGCGGTTGGCAACGGTTTGTGCAAACTCGTGGTCGTGTGTGGTAAACAGTACCGAACCTTTAAAGTTTTTTAAGGAGTTATTAAATGCTGTAATACTCTCCAAATCTAGGTGATTGGTTGGTTCATCGAGCATTAGTACATTGGCGCGTAGCATCATCATACGCGATAGCATACAACGTACTTTCTCCCCACCCGATAGTACTCTACCTGTTTTTAGTGCCTCTTCGCCACTAAATATCATTTTACCTAAAAAGCCACGTACATATACCTCGTCGCGCTCTTCCTCTGTGGTAGCCCATTGGCGCAACCAATCTACAAGCGTAAGGTCGTTTTCAAAAAACGAGTGGTTATCCGCTGGTAGATACGATTGTGTTGTGGTAATACCCCAATCAAACTTACCCGTGTCAGGCTCCATATTACCATTTAATATTTCGTAAAAAGCGGTTGTAGCACGAGAATCTTTAGAGAATACAACTACCTTATCGCCTTTTGCCATATTAAGGTCTACACCCTTAAATAATACCTCCCCTTCTACAGAGGCACTAAGGTCTGATATGTTTAATATCTGGTCACCCGCTTCGCGTTCCTGTTCAAATATAATAGCAGGGTAACGTCGGCTAGAGGGTTTAATATCATCTACTTTAAGCTTTTCAATCATTTTTTTACGACTGGTAGCTTGTTTGGATTTTGCTACGTTGGCACTAAAGCGCATAATAAACTCTTGTAGCTCTTTTTTCTTGTCTTCTGCTTTTTTGTTTTGTTGTGCGCGTTGTTTGGCTGCTAATTGGCTGGACTCGTACCAAAACGTATAGTTACCTGAATATTGATTTATTTTTCCAAAGTCAATATCCGATATATGGGTACATACGGCATCTAAAAAGTGACGGTCGTGGGATACTACTATAACTGTATTATCGTAATTAGCTAAAAAGTTCTCTAACCATGCTATAGTTTCAAAATCCAAATCGTTGGTAGGCTCATCCATTATCAACACATCTGGGTTACCAAAAAGTGCTTGTGCCAATAGCACACGTACCTTTAGTTTGCTATCCATATCACCCATTAGGGTGTAATGGAACTCCTCAGTAATACCTAAGTTGGATAATAACGTAGCAGCATCAGAGTCGGCATTCCAACCATTCATCTCTTCAAAAACTACCTGTAACTCTCCTACCCTTTCAGCATCTTTATCCGAAAAATCAGGATTAAGGTATAGCGCATCCATCTCTTTTTTTACTTTATACAGGGTTTTGTTCCCCATCATAACCGTTTCTAACACCGTATATTCGTCAAACATATTGTGGTTCTGGTTCAGTACCGACATTCGTTTGCCTGGCTCCAGAGTTACGTGTCCTGATGTAGGATCGATATCGCCCGCTAGTATTTTAAGAAAAGTAGATTTTCCTGCACCATTGGCACCAATAATTCCGTAGCAGTTACCTTGTGTGAACGAGGTATTTACTTCGTCAAAAAGTATGCGTTTACCAAATTGTACAGATAAATTTGAAACTGTAAGCATGTGTTTTTATTTTTTGGCAAAAATATAAAAAACAACACACTAATATACTACCTAAAATGCTTTATACCCAATAAACTCATTTTAACGGTATTTTAACTATTGTTAAGGGATATAAAAAATATTTTTGTGGTTTGTTGAATATTAGATTTTAATGGGAAATATATTTAAAAAATTATTTTTATTATCGTTGCTGTTTACCCTTATGTCTTGTGATAATGAGGATGATAATTACACTGCTTATTTTGGAGGAGAAGTTATTAGTCCAAGAAGCCCTTACGTTATATTTAGTAAGGATAAGAAGGCTATTGATACAATACCGTTAGACAAAAACAATCGTTTTTTTATAAAATTTGACTCGCTTGCACCTGGTATGTACAGTTTTAGGCATGAGCCCGAGTACCAATATATTTATTTTGATAAAAACGATAGCATAATGGTATCTGTTAACGCTGAAAATTTTGATCAGTCGCTTGCTTTTAGCGGACGTGGTGAGAAAAAGAATAACTTTTTAATGGAGTTATACCTTTTAAATGAGGCTGATAGGATTAATAGCTATAGAGTTTACGAAAAAGATTATAAGGATTTTATTAAAGAAATTGATGCCTCTTACACAAAGCGTGCGGGATTTTATAATAAAAATAAAAAGCAAATTGACTGGAGTGAGGATTTTGATGTATATGCAAAAACACGTTTAAAATTTAGTCAGTACACCAAAAAAGAACATTACCCACATTTGCATAATCGTAGGAGAGATAAAAAAATTAATCTATCATTACCCAATAATTATTATAGCTATAGAGATAGTATTGATTTTAATAATAAAAAACTAACCGCATTTTCTCCGTTTATACGTTATACCAATGCTATGCTAAACAATATGGCAGCAGCAAAAATGCCTAAAGGCAAGTATATTGAAGACAGACCGCTTAGAGAGAACATTATAAAACTAAAGTTAGCCGATTCTATATTCAACGATGAGAAAATTAAAAACGATATACTCAACAATATAGCATTCTCGTACTTGCTTGAGGATCAGAATATACATAATAATAAAAAGTTCTTGGCGCATTACATGGAGTTATCTACAGATAATGATAGTGAGAACGAGATAATGAAAATTGGTAATGCTATAGACGATCTTGAAAGTGGTAACAAGCTACCTGAAGTAGCACTTGTTGATACAAACAATAACTCTTTTGATATTGATAACGATATTGACAAAGAAACTGTTATTTATTTTTGGACTACTTGTTCGCGTTCGCACTTAAAAATGGTAAACAGAAAAGTTACTCGACTAAAAAAGGAATTTCCTAATGTTAATTTTATAGCTATTAATTTGGATGAAGATCCTGAATGGAAAAAAATAGTTACTAAAACCAATTTTGATAAAGCGCTACAACTTCGTGCTACAAGTTTCCAAATACTTAAAGATAAATGGGTAATTACCAAACTAAACCGTACTATTATACTAAATGCCGATGGTACCATAAAAAATGGTTTTACCAATCTTATGCATCAAAACTTTAAAAAAGATTTAGGAGAGAAACTGGCAACAATAGAAATAGCAAATAAGACCTAAATTACTCTGAATAAGATAAAGACGCATAAAAGCAATCCTTACGTGGGTTGCTTTTTTAGTTTAAAAATAATTCTTTTATCAGGATATAAAATGCCATGGTAAGTATAAACCAGCCAAAAGCTACTTTTAATTTAGCACCTGGTATTTTTTTACTTAAATAGGTTCCTATAAAAATACCCGATATTGCTGTTGCTGTAAAAGTAAGTAAGAACACCCAATCAATATCACGCTGAAAAATATCGCCCATAAATCCTGCTAACGATTGTAGGGCAACTATAAATAACGATGTTCCTACTGCTTTTTTAATTGGTATATGTGCTAAAAAAACCAGTGCGGGTATTATTAAAAAGCCTCCTCCTGCACCTACCGCTCCCGAGAGCATACCTGTAAATACACCAAGCAATGCCAAACGTACGTACGAAATGCTTGTTGCAGCATCTGTGCTGGCAGCTTTAGAACGTATCATTCTTACAGATGCTAACAGCATCACAACGGCAAAGAGCAACATTAATGCTAAGGACTTTGATATTGTAAAAGATGCACTAGTATAAAGTACATCTGGAATAGCTGGAATTACAAAAGCTCGTACAAAATAGGCCGATAATAACGATGGTATACCAAAAGCACCTACAATGGTAAAGTACACATTTTTTTGGAACGCATTATTTACGCCCCCCACCAATGCCGATGTACCAACTATAAATAAGGAGTAGGCAGTTGCCAATACGGGCTCTACAGCAAGTACGTATACCAAAATAGGAACGGTAAGTATAGAGCCTCCACTACCTATAAGCCCAAGCGAAACACCAACCAAAATAGCAAGGAGATACCCTATAATATAATTAAATTCCATTTTTTATACTACCCAAATGTATTACAAAGTGTAATTGGTATACTGCACAAACAGTACTATTATTAAAACGTTCGCTAAAATATATAAAATATTACTAGTAACCATTAAAAGCAAGGCAATATAAATCTATACTTATGAGAATTTAACCTAAAATAGATTGTATCTATTTTAGGTTAAGCCTAACAAACAAGCATACATTATGTTTGTAATAAGTGGTTAATTATTAAATTTCTTACAACGAAACAGAATAAATTTTAGTAAAAATTCATCTTTTTACTCATACCACCTTTATAGTTATCAACATATTTTACGCTATAATAACATGAAAATTTAGTTTATAGGTGAATAGTTAAATAATAATATTAAATAATTAAAAATGAGATACTTAATAACATTAAGATAATAAATACTTAGCTAAAAAAATGTTTTTGAACAGGGTAATAAACATAAATTTGAAATCTAAAGTAACAAACCCTGCAGGTACAAAATGCTTTAATTCAACGATTTACCCAACTTAATTTTTAATTATTATGTTTAAAAAAAGATTTTTATTAGCCTTAGCTGTTGCTGGAATAACGGGGCTATCTTTTGGAAACCTAAGTACTACAAAAGACTTGGTTTCTGCTAAAACAACTGCTACTACTGTAGCATGCACAGGTGGCGGATCTGAAAGTTTTACAAACCTTGGCTCAAGCTCTAGTGCTTACACTACAAGAACTTGGATTGGTGATAACAGTGTTGAGTGGGAAGCTACTGATGCTAGAACTGACCAAGACCTTAATGGTGATGCTATAGCTATAAGAACTGGTAGTTTAACAAATACCACTACTATAACAGGTGGTGTAGGTACACTTACATTCAACTACGCACGTGTATTCTCTGGAAACTCTACATTACAAATTTTTGTTAACGGTGTACAGTATGGTGCTGACATTGATGTAACTGAAACTACAATTACTGCTGCTTCGCAGGCTATTAACGTATCTGGTAATATAACTATCGAGATACGTAACAGCGGAAACAGAACTATTATTGACGACCTTTCTTGGGACTGTTCGGATGCTCCTGCTCCAACTCCAGCGCCTGAACTACAACTTGCTGACGCTTGTAGTACGGACCAGGCTTGTGGAGACTACACTATCGATTTCGGTTCTGTAGATGTGAATGAGTATAAGGATGCTGTATTTACCGTTAAAAATAACGGTAACGACGACCTTAATGTAACAGCACTTACAATGAGTAATGCTGATTTTACAATTATATCTCCATCAGTACCATTTACTGTTGGGGCTTCAGAATCTGCTCTAGTATTAGTACGATTTGAGAGTGCTACTGGTGGTGCCAAAGCAGGTACTTTAACAATAGCTAACAACGATGCTGATGAAGCTTCGTGTGTTGTAAACCTAGCAGGTATAGCTGTTGGACCTTGTGTTGCTCCTGCTATTGCTGATGAGATTATCTTATCAAACGCTACTTCATCATCTGTTGATGTTGAAATGCAAAATTCTGTTGCTGATAACTACATTGCTATAATAAGCAATGCTGAACTTCTTTCTGGACCTGTTGATGGCGTAACATACACTGTTGGTGATGCTATAGATACTGGTGTTGTTGCTTACATAGGAGATTCTCCAACATTTACAGTTTCTGATCTTGAAGAAGATTCTGATTATTTTGTAACTGTATATGCATTTAACAGCCTTAACTGTACTGGCGGACCATTATATGCTACAGATGGTGGTTTTGATGAGTTTACTACATTAGTTGCTCCATGTATTGGCGCTAACGAGAATTTTGATAACACTGGTGCTAACCAAAGCAACTATACTACAAGAACTTGGACAGGTAACAACGGTGTTGAGTGGGAAGCTACTGATGCTAGAACTGACCAAGACCTTAACGGTGAAGCTATTGCAATAAGAACAGGTAGCCTTACTAACACTACACCTGTAACTGGTGGTATGGGTACACTTACATTTAACTATGCCCGTGTATTTACTGGGAACTCTACACTTAAAGTATTTGTAAACGGTGTACAGTACGGTGCTGATATTACAGTATCTGACGAAACAGCTACACAATACTCTGTAGCAGTAGATGTATCTGGTGATATAACACTTGAAATTGAAAACAGCGGTAACCGTACAATAGTAGACGATGTACAGTGGGATTGTTATACAGCACCTAACGCTCCAGAAATTCAGTTACTTGATAGCGAACTTTCAAACCAAGAGTGTGGTAACTTTAACTTAGACTTTGGTAATGTTGAAACAGGTGTTGATAACGAACTTACATTTACAATTCAGAACAGAGGTTTACTAGATCTTGAAATTAATGACCTTTTATTAAGCGACGATGTTAACTATACAATAGTTTCTCCAGTATCTACAACATTCGTATTATCCTCTAACGCTACACAAGATGTAACAGTTAGATTTAACAGTGCTACTGAGGCAGCCTACCCAGCTACTTTAACTGTAGAAAGTGATGATGCTGATGAGTCACTTTGTGTTGTAAACCTTAACGCTAACGCTCAAGATGCATGTGTTGCTCCTGATGCTGATGGTACAATGACGCTTTCAAACATTACTGATACTTCTGCTGATGTAGCTATAACAGGTAATGGTACTGCATCTGGATTTATTGCTCTTGTAATTCTTTCAGACAATGGTCTTGGTGTTGCTGGTACTCCTGTAAATGGTACTGCTTATGTAGTAGGAGATGTTCTTGGCGATGCAACTGTTGCTTATGTAGGTACTAGTGCTTCATTCACAATATCAGATCTTGCTGCTTCATCAACAAACCCAATATATGTATATGCGTATAACGATACTAACTGTTTTGGTGGTCCTGTTTACTCTTCTACAAATATCGAAGATGAGATAACTACAAATGCTGCTCCATGTACAGGTGGTAACGAAACGTTTGATAACTTAGGTTCTAGCTCAAGCAGCTACTCTACAAGAACTTGGACAGGTAACGACGGCATTGTTTGGACTGCAAACGATGCAAGAACTGACCGAGACCTTAACGGTGATGCCATAGCTGTAAGAACAGGTACATTAACTAACGTTACAACAATAACAGGTGGTGTAGGTACACTTACATTCAACTACGCTCGTGTATTCTCTGGAAACTCTACACTTAAAGTATTTGTAAATGGTGTGCAGTACGGTGGAGACATCACAGTATCTTCTACATCAGCTACACAATTCTCTGAAGTGATAAACGTAACAGGAGATGTTACTATCGAAATCGAGAACAGTGTTAGAAGAACTATTATTGACGATATACAGTGGGATTGCTACGCTTTAAGTGCAAGACCAGGTTCTCCTATAGCAGAAGAAACTACTACTACTCAAAACAATAACTTTTTCCAAACTACTACTACAAACAAAGATGTAGTATTATATCCTAATCCTAACAACGGAGAATTTCAAATAGAGCTACCTGCTGTAGATGCAGCTGCACAAGTTGAAGTTTTTGATACACTTGGAAAACAGGTTTTAACTAAAAGAGTTGTTGGTTCAGAAACAATAAACCTAGAAAATGCTGGTAAAGGTATTTACATGGTTGTTGTTACTGCTGGTAACAATGTAACTACTAAAAAAGTGGTTATAAAATAAGCAGTATTCCAACTACTTTAAAACAATTAATAAAAGTTCCGGTAGGGTTTCCCTGCCGGAATTTGTTTTTTAAAACACAATTAAACTACCCTTTTTATCAAAACTTTATGTTTTATTAATGTTTTTATTATAACACACTTAACCTTATATAGGTTAATTTTGACGCTAAATTATTATTGTATACCCCATAACCTTTTATTAAAATCGGAGTTTACAAATTCACAAAATTAAAGCGTACTTTGCGCGACATTTTAGCAAAAAAATAACTAAAACCTCATCTATGAAAAAAATCATTACTCGTTTAACCCCCACAGGATTGTTACCAATACTTTGTATGTTTCTGTACCTCAGCACAAATGCACAGGTATACCAACACGATTTTGGTACAACACCCATAACAAGTTATCCGTATACGGCTACTCCAACAATAGTCGATGCTGATATTTTAAACAGTAGCTGGACAAACAATATTGGACTTTGGACAAGCTATACTGGCGAAACAGGACAAGGTTTAGGGCATGGTAATGCAACAGCAGGATCAACACTAACATTAACTTTTGATGTTGCTGCTGGGAAACAACTCGATGTAACATCTTTCAATTTTTGGAGAGTAAGGTCGGCAACAGGAGCACAAAACTGGTCGATGACGATTAATGATATTGCTGTTGGTAACGGTGCCATACCAATAATAGGACTAAGTATAGGCGAAACCAACGTATTAAACCCCGTAGTAGGATTAACAGGAACAGTTAACGTGGTAATTACGTTAAACGATGCATTTGGTGCACCTGGTACGTTTACACTTGATAATTTTGAAATTAACGGAACAATTACAGAACCTTGTACTCCGCCTACAATAACAAGCATAGCACCTACAACGGGGCCTACAGAAACAGTAGTTACCATTATTGGTAGTGGTTTTGAGGCAGGTGCAGGGACAACATCAGTATTTTTTAACGGTGTAGAATCGTCAGGTTTTACCGTAGTATCAGATACCGAAATAAAAGTATTAGCACCACCAATGGCAACATCTGGAGTAATTACAGTTACTACTGACGGTTGCGAAGCGGATACGCCTGTTTACACCTTTTTAAATTCAAACTGCCCTCCTACAGGAGCATTGCCAGAGGTATTTATATCCGAACTTTACGATCATACACCTGGTAGCTATGGTGTTATAGAACTTTACAACCCTACAGATAGTGAAATAGTTTTTGGAGGGCAATACACACTCGAAAGAGCTGGAGATGTAGGCGGTGCCCCAACTGCTACTTTAACATTACCAGGGAGTATTCAAGCAAACTCCACCTATATAGTACGAAGTTATGGTACAGGAGTTATAGGGTGTCCTATACCTTTTGATGCAAGTATTGGTCAAGGTATTAATGCTAACGACGAATTTAAACTGAAAAAGAATGGAGCTATTATTGATATCGCGAGGGCTCCTAACAACACGGGATACACAGTAATTAGAGATGCTGATGCTACCGCACCCAATTCAATATACAATAATAGCGACTGGAGTTTTTCTGGTAATAGTTGTGATGATTTAGGCATGCATAGTGCAGTAATAACATCTACCATATCGACACATCCCTCGAGTGAAAGTATATGTGAGGCAGAAGATGCTTCGTTTACTGTGGAGGTAAGTAATGATACTGGTTTTACCTACCAGTGGAAAACAATTGATGAATTCGGAAACTGGGCAAATATTGTAGACAACGCTCAATTTTCGGGTGCCACAACCAATACACTATCCATAACTAATGCCGATATTGATTTAGATATTACACAATACTACTGCGAAATAACATCTGCTAGTTGTACACTCATTAGCAATGCTGCACAGCTTACTGTTTCGCCCCTACCTATAGCCATTGTAGTAGAAACACAACCTACTTGCTCAGTACCAATAGGCTCTATAGAAGCGACACCTGCTGTAGGTAACGACCTTACGTATAGCCTTGACGGAATTATTTACAGCGCAACGAATACCTTTAGTAATCTCGCACCTGGAGATTATACCATATACGTACAATCATCAGCAGGATGTATTTCTACAATACCTGCAACGATAGATCCAATACCAGACGCACCAGCATTTGCAACTACAACAGTAACACAACCCACCTGTACGGAACCAAACGGAACTATTGAGATTACCGCTCCACTAGGTGCCGATTTAGAATATAGCGTTAACGGCTTGGACTTCCAAGCGGAAACTACATTTACAGTAGCGCCAGGAACATACAATGTTACGGTACAAAATACTGAAGGCTGTGTTTCTACCACCACAAATATTATTATAAACGATGCACCCGACGATCCTGCTGTAGCAACTACAACGGTAACACAACCTACATGTGCAGAGCCAAACGGAACTATCGAGGTTACTGCCCCACTAGGTGCCGATTTGGAGTATAGCATTAACGGTACCGATTTCCAAACTGAAACTGCATTTACAGTAGCATCAGGCACCTATAACATTACAGTACAAAATGCTGATGGGTGTACATCGGTAACTGCAGATATTACAATAGACCCTGTTCCAGATGCACCAGCTATAGCAACAACAACTATAACGCAACCTACATGTACCGAGCCAAATGGTACTATTCAAATAACAGCACCTTTAGGCTTAGAGTATAGTATTAATGGTGTAGACTTCCAAGCAGGAACTAGCTTTACAGTTCCGGCAGGTACGTACAACGTTACTGTTTTAAATACTAACGGATGTACATCAGTAACTGGAGATATAATTATAAATAATGCACCAGATGCTCCTGCTGTAGCAACCACTACCCTAACGCAGCCAACATGTACGGAACCAAATGGAACTATTGAAGTTACTGCTCCACTAGGTGCCAATTTGGAATACAGCATTAACGGTATTGATTTCCAGACTGAAACTACATTTACAGTAGCATCAGGTACCTATAATGTTACGGTACAAAATGCTGATAGTTGTACATCGGTAACTGGAGACATCGTTATTAACCCAGTGCCAAATGCACCAGCCATAGCAACTACTACCCTAACACAACCAACATGTACCGAAACAAACGGAACTATTGAAATAACTGCTCCAATAGGTGCAGCTCTAGAGTACAGTATTAACGGTACAGACTTCCAAACAGGAACTACATTTACTGCTGCTGCAGGTACATATAACATAACTGTAATGAATGCTGATGGATGTACATCGGTAACTGGAGATATTGTTATTGATAGCGCGCCAAATGCACCAGCCATAGCTACAACAACTGTAACACAACCTACGTGTACCGAGCCTAACGGAACTATTGAGGTTACTGCTCCGATAGCCGATGTAATGTTTTATAGTATCAATGGTGTAGACTTCCAATTAGGAACCACATTTACAGTGGCGCCAGGTACATATAACGTTACAGTACAAAACTCAGCAGGATGTACATCAGTAACTGGAAACATCGTTATTAACCCAGTACCAGATGCTCCTGCCGTAGCAACAACAACACTAACACAGCCAACATGTACCGAGCCAAACGGAACTATTGAGATTACTGCTCCAATAGGTGCCGATTTAGAGTACAGTATTAACGGTACAGACTTCCAAGCAGGAACAACGTTTACAGTTCCAGCAGGAACATACAATGTTACCGTAAGAAATGCAAGTGCATGTATATCAGTAACTGGAAATATTGTTATAAACCCTGTTCCAGATGGTCCAGCACCAGCTACTGTAACAGTTACACAAGGTGACTGTACAACACCAAGCGGAACTATAGAGGTTACTACTCCGCTAGGTGCAGATTTAGAGTACAGTATTAACGGTACAGACTTCCAAGCAGCAACAACGTTTACAGTTCCAGCAGGTACATATAATGTTACTGTACGAAATAACGATGGTTGTACCTCTATCTCAGAAGGTATTATTGTAAATCCAGCACCAGGCACACCAGATGTTGCTTCCGTAATAGTAACACAACCAAACTGTACAATACCAGAAGGAATTATAGAAATTACTGCACCATTAGGCAATAACCTACAGTACAGCATAAATGGTATAGATTTCCAGGATGCACCAACATTTACTGTAGCGGAAGGCGTTTATATCGTTACCGTAAGAAATGAGGGGAACTGTATTTCGGAAACAGCAAGTATTGTTATAAACAACGCACCCGATGTACCTGAAATTGCAACTACTACGGTAACACAACCAACATGTACAACAACCAACGGTGTTATAGAGGTTACTGCTCCTATAGGCGCAAACATTAAGTACAGTATTGATGGCACAACATTTCAAGATACAAGATTCTTTACAGTAACATCTGGTACCTATACCATTACAGTAAGAAGCAGTAATGGATGTACATCGGTAACTGATACTATTATTGTAAACGACCTACCTGATACGCCTGTAGCAACAACTATTGAAGGTTGTACAGACACTACTTTCGGTCAGAATTACGTACTAGAAGTAGAAGCTTTAAACAATTCGTTTGATGCTAGTACGGCTTCGTACACATGGTTTAATACAGATAATGAAGAAGTAGGTAGTAACCAGAGCACTTTTAATGTTTCGCAGTACGTACTAAATAACAGTATTAATGCTGGTGACTATCCATTAAACTTTTCGGTAACCATTACTACAGATAAAGGGTGTATTGTTAGCTACAGTTTTGAAGTAGTTACTACATATTGCTCAATACCAAAAGGTATATCGCCAAATAACGATAACAGAAATGATACTTTTGACCTTACGGGGCTTAACGCACAAAAAGTAGTTATATACAACCGCTACGGAAAAGAGATATATAGCCGAAATAATTACAGAAACGAATGGGAAGGTCAGACCAATGATGGTGACGAAGTACCAACGGGAACGTATTTCTATATGATTGAAACCAACAACGATTCACACACGGGTTGGGTATATGTAAACAGAGAAGAAAATTAAAATATATCTAGAAACCTCATATTCATAATTTGTAAGTAAAGTCGCTTTAAAAAGCGGCTTTACTTTTTTTAAATGGTTACGTAATGTTTTATTTACATTAAATTCGATGTTAAATAATGTTTTGGTAATAATTCAAACGCAAATATACAATAGCTTTGTGCTGTTAAAAATGTACTAAATAAATCCAAAAATGCTATTGAAAACCAATATGTTAATTAGAAAAAAAACAATGTTGTTGTTTTTTTTTTCACTAGTAGTTTCGTTAAATGTTTCAGCACAAATCTACCAACACAACTTTGGTAACACCCCTATAACAGCAAACCCATATACAGGAACACCCTCCATACTCAATGCTAATCTCTCAGGTTCGTCATGGACTAACAACACAGGTGCTTGGCTCAATGTAAACGGCTCCTCAAGTAGTATTGCATTAAGTGCAACTTCACCAACAGCTGCTACTTCTATATTTACCGAATTTACACTTACGTTTGATATAGCAGCAGGAAAAGAACTCGAAATTACCTCTTTTAATTTTTGGAGAAGAAGAACACCATCGGCAGCACAAACATGGAGCATGACCATAAATGGTATTGCGGTAGGCAACGGTTCTGCACCCATAACAGGGGCTAATACAGGTACTACTCCCGTACTTAACCCCGTAACTGGACTAACAGGAACAGTAACTGTTATAGTACGCTTTAATAACTCGGCTACAGGAAGCGGTAGCTTGGTAATAGACGATTTTACACTTAATGGTTCCATTACCGATTTAGCACCACCTTGCGCATTAGATGTTACAACCTTTTCCCCTACTACAGGACCCGAAAACACATTAGTAACCTTTACAGGTACAGGGTTTAACGATGCTACTGGCGTTACATTTGATGGTATTACTGCAACATTTGCAGCCTTATCGGATACAGAAATGATTGCCTTAGTTCCCAATGGTGTTACCGCTGGAAACATCGAAGTAACGGGTTCAGGATGTACTGAAACAGTTACAGGTAACTTTAATATTATTACCTCCGAATGTCAAAGCGACATCTACATCTCTGAAATATACGATAATAATGGTGGAAGCTTTGGAGTTATTGAGCTTTATAACCCTTCTGGTAACACAGTAAATTTAGGTGGTCAATACGTTTTAGAAAGATACGGCAATATTGGAGACCCATCACCTAGTACTGGGTACATAGTTACATTAGCAGGGTCTATAGCACCCTACTCTACCTATCTTGTTAGTAGTTCTACCTCATCGCCAACTGGTTGTCCAAATTCATTCGACGATAACATTGGTAATGGTATCAATGCAAATGATGAATTCAAACTCAAAAAAAATGGGGTTATAATAGATGTAGCACGCGCGCCAAACTTTATAGGCTATACTGTAATTAGAAATGCCAATGCTGATGCGCCAACAGCTACTTATAGTTCAGGCGATTGGACAGTTACAAGTAACGACTGTGGCGATTTGGGCTCGCATACGGCAGACCCTAGTAGTGGTAATGTACCCGATATAACACACCCCGCAACAGAAAGTATTTGTGAAAACGAAACAGCAATCTTCTCAGTATCATTAACAGGTACAGGCTACAGTTACCAATGGCGGGTTTTAAATAGCTCAGGAAACTGGATAAATGTAACCAACGATACTAATTATACTGGTGCTACAACTAACACATTAACAATTACAGGAGTTCCGTTTGGTTTTGATGGTAACCAATACTATTGCGAAATTACATCATCTAATTGCGATTTGGTAAGTAATGCAGCACAGCTTAACGTAACCGAAGCACCAACACCTGTTGTAGGTACAGCTACACCATCGAGCTGTACAGCAGATACAGGAACAATAACAATTACGTCGCCCGTAGCATTTGGTATATCGTATAGTATTAATGGCATTGATTACCAATTTGCGAATACATTTAACGATTTACCAGCAGGCGACTATACTGTTACAGCAAGAAATTTATCTAACTGCGTAAGTACGCCTGTTACAATAACGGTAAGCGAAGCTGGAGCACCCGATGTAGCTACCACAACGGTTACGCAACCTACGTGTACCGAACCAAACGGAACTATTACAGTAGATGCCCCCACAGGTACAGGGTTTAGTTATAGTATTAATGGGATAGATTTCCAGACAGATGTTAACTTTACAGGGCTGGCTCCTGCTACCTATAACATAACTACCATGAATGCTATAGGTTGTACCTCTGTAACACCCGATATTGTAATAAACCCATTTGCAGCATTACCCGCAGCAACTACAACAGTTACACAACCTACATGCGATGTTACTACAGGTACTATAGAGGTTACCGCACCACTTGGAGCACAATACACGTATAGTTTAGATGGTATAAGCTATTTTAGTACAACAACTTTTAGTAATCTGGCACCTGGTACATACACTATTACCACACAAGATGGTGGCGGATGTATATCGGTTACAGGAAATATTGTGATAAACAATGTGCCTGACGCTCCTGTATTAGGTACCCTAAATATTACCCAACCTACCTGCGAAGCTGGTGGAAGAATATTTGTGCTTTCTCCGCTTGGTGCAGCATACACCTACAGTATAGATGGTGTAAACTACCAAACCAATCCGATTTTTGAGAATGTTGCAGCAGGAACCTACCAAGTAACAGTGCAAACTTTAGGTTGTATTTCTGCCCCAGAAACAGCAGTAATTAATCAAAATAGTGCTCCAGATTGTATTGAAAATCCTAATTTAACTAACGATTTTCCTCCATCATCAGATGATAATCTGGCAGCAAAAGGGAGTTGGTACACTTCGCATGGTTCACCCACTAGTGGTACTTCATCAATATGGATGTGGTCGTACGCTGGTAACGGAGAAGGTACATATACCTGTTATAATTTCGAATCGGGTAAGGAATATAGAATATGTATTAGCCTTATAAATGAGAATATTCCTGGTACACTTGGCTACGTTAATCCCGATGCAAACTTTTACATTCAGGCAAGTAATGGGGCATTTACGCCAACACCAACGCCTACAGGAAATCAAACTATTGCCAATTGGCACGCTACAGACCAAACCATAACAGATTACACCTATACTTTTACTGCTAACAATAATTATAGTAAACTATGGTTTTTCCCGTACATGTTAGCCCCTGCAATGATAGCAGGCGATGAGTATAAAATACGCCTTCACTCTGTTAAAGTAGAAGAAGTTATTACTAATCCTACCATAAATGTAGTAGGTACTACTGCAACCATTATAGGCACGCCTACTACAGGAGGTAGTTGGCTTTGGGAGCCTGCTGCATTAGTAACATCGCAAAATGCAGATAATTCGGTAGTAATACTTTCAGAAACTTGCTCATCCGAAATAGTTACAGCTACATTTATATCCGATTGCGAAATTTGCTCTACATACACGGTACAAACAACTACCCCAACAGTGCCATTAGCTGCACCTACCGTTACTACAACCCAACCAGATTGTGAGGGTACTGTAGCACAAATAGAAGTTACAGCACCTGCAGGTGCAGGGTTTACCTATAGCATAGGTGGCGCATATCAATCATCACCAATATTTAACGGGCTTGCAGCAGGAAATTATAACGTTACTGTTGAAGATAATTCTGGTTGCATTTCAGAAATTACTGTAGCAACAATTAACACTATACCTAACGCACCAGCAACAGCTACAACAACAGTAACACAACCAACGTGTACCGAGCCAAACGGAACTATTGAAGTTACTTCTCCTACAGGTGCAGGATTAGAATATAGTATTAACGGCATGGATTTCCAAACCAGTACCATATTTACAGTACCAGCAGGAACATATAACATTACTACAAAAAATGCAGACGGATGCACATCGGTTACAGAGAATATTGTTATTAACCCCGCCCCTACTATACCTGCTAATGCTGTGGTAAATTATATTCAGCCTACTTGTACAGAAGCTACGGGGACTATTACTATAAATTCGCCTACAGGTGCAGGACTTACATACAGTATTAATAATGGTGCCGATTATCAGGCATCAAACGTATTCACTGGACAAGCACCTGGTAACTATACGGTACTGGTGCAGAATGCTGATGGGTGTATATCGAACCCTGTTACAGCAACTGTAAACCCTACTCCTACTGTGCCTGCCAATGCTGTAGTAAGCTACATTCAGCCTACTTGTACTGAGCCTACAGGGACTATTACTATAGATTCGCCTACAGGCGAAGGACTTACATACAGCATTAATAATGGTACAGATTATCAGGCATCCAACGTATTTACTGGACAAGCATCTGGTAACTATACGGTGCTTGTACAGAATGCTGATGGGTGTATATCGAACCCTATTACAGCAACTGTAAATCCTGTGCCTACTGCGCCTGCCGATGCTACAGTAAGCTACATTCAGCCTACTTGTACTGAGCCTACGGGAACGATAACTATAGACTCCCCAACAGGTGCAGGACTTATGTATAGTATTAATAACGGAGTTGATTACCAAGCATCTAATGTGTTTTCAGTACTAGCACCTGGAGATTATAGCGTAGTTGTTCAAAATGCTGATGGGTGTACATCAAACGCTGTTACGGCAACTGTAGATGATGCCCCTACACTAGCAGCCGCTACATATACGGTAACACCTTTAGGGTGTAATGATACTACGGGAACAATAACGGTTACATCTACAAACCCTGATTATACCTATAGTATAGGAGGCGCATATCAATCATCGCCAATATTTACAGGTTTAGTGCCTAATAGTTACGTTTTAACTATTCAGGATATTAATGGTTGTACCTCTGCACCCATTGCAGTAACAATTGATGCTGCACCAACACTACCAGCAGATGCTGCAATAACAGTTACACAACCTAACTGTAATAACCCTTTAGGAATAATTACTATTAACGCACCATTGGGTGCAGGTTTAACCTATAGTATAAACGGTGGCGACACCTACCAAAACGTAACTAACTTTGTTAACGTAACACCTGGCAATTATAGCGTATTGGTTAAAAACGCATCAGGTTGTGTGTCCGAAAATCCACAAGCAGTAACTATTAACCCTGCTCCTATTGTACCTGCGGCAGCTACTTATACAAGTACTAACCCAACATGTACATCGGCAGTAGGTTCAATTACTATAACTGCCCCATTAGGAACAAATTTAGAGTACAGTATTAATAACGGTGCTAGTTATAGTAACGCATTAGTATACAACAACCTCACTCCTGACACATATCAGTTAATAGTACGCAACACAGTAGGCGGATGTACATCCAATCCTGTAAATATAACTATTAACCCTTCGCCAAATACACCTGAGGATGCTGTAGTTACAGCAAGCCAACCCGAATGTAATAGTACAGCAGGAGCAGCAACCATAACATTTCCGCTTGGTGTAGGATATACATACAGTATAAATGGTAGCGATTATCAATCGTCAACTACATTCTTCAATCTAGCACCTGGAGATTATCTAGCATACGTAAAAAATGCAGCAGGATGTATTGCCGATACTCCTACCCCATTTACAATAAATGATGCACCAGCAGTACCCGATTTTGCTACAGTTACTATTACTAACCCCGATTGTACCACACCAACGGGAAGCATAGAGGTTACTGCACCACTAGGAGCGGAATTTACTTATAGTATTGATGGCGAAAACTACCAAACAGAAACTACATTTACCGATGTTGTACCAGGTACATATACTATAACCGTACAAAATACAGATGGATGCACATCGTTACCTGTAACCAGAACAGTACAACCACAACCTGATTTACCTACTATTCCAACAGTATCTATTACACAAACAGATTGTGATAGCGATACTGGAAAAATAGTTGTAACAAGTCCGTTTGGTGCTAATTTTAGCTATAGTATAAACGGCGGGGTGGACTATCAGGCAAATACTACCTTTCCCAATGTTACGCCTGGCGATTATACGATAACAGTACGAAATGCAGAAGGATGTACTGCAACTTCTGGAATTGTAACGGTAGATGCTCCACCAGCTCCAGCACCCGACCCTGGTATAAATACAGGTACTACTGCAATTTGCGAAGGAGAAACAACACAGTTGGAAAACGAGGTCGAAAACGGTATATGGTTAAGCAGTAACGAGAATATTGCAACTGTAGATGATACTGGTTTAGTAACAAGCATAAAAGCAGGCACCGTAACAATAAGTTACACGGTAGGTACAGTATGTACAGACGCTGCTACAACAACTGTTACCATAAACCCATTACCTGTACCAACGCTGGAAGAACAGTATTATTTATGCCAAGATACCGAAACAGAAACGTATGAAAGTATTGTACTAAACAGCGGACTATCAATAAGTAACTATAGCTTTATTTGGAAAAAAGAAGATACTGTATTACCTTTCCTATCAGGATTTATAGTAGTAGATGAGCCTGGCACGTACAGTGTAGAAGCTACCAACCTAACAACAGGATGTATTGGTACTACCACTACAACAGTAGGTGTATCTTCTACAGCAATAGCTACGGCAAAAGTAGCTACCGATTTTAATTACCAACAAACTATTACAGTTAATGTAACTGGCGGCTCGGGCGATTATGAGTTTAGCCTCAACGGAGGTGCTTTCCAAGACGAAAATGTATTTACCAACATAACCGAAGGTTTATATACCATAATAGTTAACGATAAAAACGGATGTGAGCCTATAGTACTAGAGGTATACGCTTTAAATTATCCGCGTTTCTTTAGCCCTAACGGTGATGGCACGCACGAAACATGGAATATTAACGGATTAACTGGACAAAATACTGTAATTTATATTTACGACCGATACGGTAAGGCTATTACATCAGTAATACCAGGTCAGCTAGGTTGGGACGGTACATATAACGGTAAACAATTACCAGCTACTGATTACTGGTTTACACTTACGTACGAATCGTCAGATGGAACAAATAAGGAATTTAAAGCACACTTCTCGCTTTTAAGATAAAACTAGAAATGAATAAACTATTAAGTCTTTTACTATTACCATTTTGTTGTTTCGGGCAAGTACCCGAATATTATAACAGTATTAATTTTAGCCTAACAGGCGATGCCTTAAAAGAAGAATTGGCAACGTTAATTACAGCTACACACACCAATAATCTCTCTTATACACCAGAGGTTTGGGAAGCCCTGAAATTGGGTGACCTTGACCCTGAAAATACTGAGAATGTTTTATTGGTGTACGGTTATGATGATACTGATGATGACCCTGATAATGATAGGACTAGAGATAAGGATTTAAGTTGCCATAATACCAGTTGTGAAGGCAAGTGGATTAGAGAACATGTGTACCCAAGATCGTTAGGAAATCCGAATTTAGGATTCAGTGGTGCAGGATCTGATGCACACAGTTTACGCTCAGCAGATTATTTCATGAATAATTTAAGAAGCAATAAACGATTTGCAGAAGGTGCTGGCGATGCGGGTACAGTAAATGGCGGGTACTTTTACCCTGGTGATGAGTGGAAAGGCGATATTGCCCGCATGATGATGTACATGTATGTACGCTATAACTCACAATGTTTACCTACAGTTGTTGGGTCAGGCAGTACAAGTTACAGTAACGATATGCCCGATATTTTTTTGGAATGGAACAGCGAAGACCCTGTGAGCCAGTACGAAATTAACAGAAATGATGTGTTGGATGATATGCAAGGAAACAGAAACCCTTTTATAGATAACCCTTACCTAGCCACTATAATATGGGGAGGTCCTAACGCTAATGATGCATGGCTACTTAGTAGTGACAGTTTTACCACTAAAACACTAATTGTTTACCCCACCATTACTACGGGAACTATTTACGTAAACAACACACAACATAAAAATTTTACCTATACTGTATACAACATGTTAGGGCAACAGGTAAAAAGTAGTGCTGTAGATAACATTATAGACATAACAGAAAATAAATCTGGGATTTACATCTTAAATGTAAGTCATAATAATCAAATAAAATCTTTCCGTATTTTGTTAAAATAGAATATTTCAATCATAAAATAATAAATTCTTTACAATATCATCAAATTTTTAAATTTCGCTATTTTTTAGCGGAATTTTCTTATAATCAAGTAGTTAACATTATAGTAATGGTCTTTTCACATATAAAATACCATTAGTTAATATAAGAGTAGAAACTTTGTAGGCAGCTAAAAAAATGAAGTCCTTAAAGTATCCAAATATTAACTAAATAAACTATGATGAAATTTTTCCCAAAAAAATTACCTGTAATTTTTACTACAGTAATGCTTATGGTTACTTGTGCCATTTGGGCGCAAACGCCCGTGTCGTTACCAGACACAGCTCCTTATACACAAGACTTTAATACAACACCTGGTAGTAACGGTAGTTCTTACCCCTCTGGCTGGACATCCTACAATGGTAACAATCAAGATAGTTCAATGTCAGGAGGTAGCTCAAACAGTAGTTCAGGAAGAAATTACAACTACGGCTCCAGAATTGGTCTTTTAGGTTCTGGTTCTAGTTTCGATCCCGGTAGTATTGTACTAGCACTAGATAATACTACAGGTAAAACCAACTTAACAATATCCTACGATGTAATAAAAATTAGAGAACGAACTAGAGATTGCTCTTTTAATTTACAGATTAGTACAACAAGTGCTACATCGGGATTCACAAATGTTACCGATGGTTCGTATCAATCAGGAAGTATAGCACAAGGTACAATAACAAATTACGATGAAATTAGTATCTCAGGGCTAGATAATACCGCTTCAACAGTATATTTACGATGGTACTATTCCTCTACTGGTTCAGGAAGTCGAGATGGTATTGCACTCGATAATGTTGAAATAAACTGGGGCGATGCTGCTAGCCTACCTGAAGTAACAACAACTGAAATTGTGCTAGCTGATATAACCACCGAAGGCGCTACAGGTGGTGGCGAAGTAACAGTAACTGGTGATGATGATACAATGCGTGGTTTGGTTTGGAATACAGCTACAGCACCAACTGTTGATTTAACTACAAAAACTACCGATGGTACCAGTACTGCAACAGGTACTTTTGTTAGCAATATAACTGGTTTAACAGCAAACACACAATATTACTACAGGGCGTATGCCACCAATACTGCAGGAACAGCCTACGGTACGGAGTACAGCTTTTATACCAGAGCCCTTACGCCAGGAACACCCACAATAGACAATATATTAGCCGATGCTTTTGATATTACATTAGACGAAAATGGTAATAGTAACACAACCGAATACGCAATACGTGTAAACAGTGCATCGTATGTAAATGCATCGGGTGAACTAACAGGAACAGAAGTATGGCAAACAGCAGCCCAATGGGGTATAGTAACCGTAAATAATCTTACGGAAAATACCGAGTATACAGTAGATGTAAAAGCTCGAAATACCGAGGGTACTGAAACAGGTTTTAGTACAACTGCTGAAGCAACAACACTATCGGCAACAGCACCATTTTTTACACTAAATAGTGCATCGTTAGATTTTGGTGATGTATGTATAACCAGTAGTGGCAATGGGTCGTTTACTATTACAGGCGAAAACTTAAATGCAAACTCCAATATAACAGTAGCCGCTCTTAATGGCTATAGTTACTCGCTTACAGATGGAGGAACATACGAAAGTACACTAACCATTACCAACTACAACGGCGGTGCTGTAACGGTATACGTACGCTTTTCGCCCACCGATACTATAAATTACGATGGTAATATTACAATTTCTGGGCAAGGTAGCAGCACTACAACATTAGATGTACCTGCAACAGGTAATGGTATTAATACACCCGGTACAATAACAACAGACACCGCTACAACCATTACAGCAACAACAGCAACCGTAGCTGGGCAAGCAACATCTGGCGGATGTAGTGCCATTTCAGCATACGGTATAGAGTACAGTACTACAGATGGTTTTGCCGAAGGTACAGGTACGCAAATAGCAGGAAATAATATTGCTGATTCTGATTTTTCAGTAGTAATATCAAATCTCCAAGCAGAAACAACATACTATTTTAAAGCCTACTTAACAGATGGTACAGGTACACTATACGGTACACAAGATAGTTTTACAACATTACAACTGGATGCTCCTATAACAACAAGTGCCAGCGAAATTACAACAAGTGGCTTTACGGCAAACTGGGATAGTGTAAATGGTGCCGAAGGTTACTATTTAGATGTAAGTGAATCTGAAGAGTTTGGTACAGGTGTAGTAGCTACCGATTTGTTTTTCTCGGAATATGTAGAAGGAAGTAGTAATAATAAATACCTAGAAATTTTTAATGGTACGGGTGCAGCAGTCGATTTATCAGACTACCAAGTAAGGAAATACAATAATGGTGATAATTTTGATGAAATTTCAGATAGCGAAATCCAAACATTATCGGGTACAATTAACGATGGTGAGGTAATAGTAATCCGAAACAGTTCTGCTGTAATATACGGTGGAGCCAACCAAATAACAGGAGAAATTAGTGTAATGAATTTTAATGGTGATGATGCCATTGCATTATATAAAATAAGTACAGCATCGTTTGTAGACATTATAGGGGCAATAGGATATGATCCTGGTTCAAGCTGGGATTCAGGTGGAGATTTACGAACAAGAGATAGAACTATAAGAAGAAATGCAAGTGTACTGGGCGGTGTAACAACCAATCCTGATACTGGAGGTGCAGCAGATGGTAATTCAAGTATAGGTTTTCCTACATTTGTTACGGAGTGGACGGGATATGAGCAGGATATGGTTTCAGACCTTGGTAGCCATACATTTGATGGAGGGCTTACCCCATCGTTTATTGAGGGCTATAACGGACTAGATGTTGGTAACATAACCTATTACGATATTACAGGATTGAATGACTTTACTACGTACTATTACAGAGTAAGAGCCTATAGTAGTACCAGTACATCAGAGAACTCCAATACAACATCGGTTACTACATTAACTGAAGATGTAATGTGGAATGGTACTGAATGGACTCCTGCTGCTTACCCCAACGGTACTCCGATAGTAGTAGATAATAATATTGATGTTACTATTGATGGCGATTATAATACTACCGATGATGGTGAACTTAATGTCAGATCAGTTACAGTTAACAGCGGCGTATTTACAGTAGCAGAAGGCACATCTATAACCATTGCTAATGCAATTGTTAACAATAGCACTGCCAATAGTTTTATTGTAGAAAATAATGCCAACGTTATTCAGGTTAATAATGCAACAAACACAGGCGATATAAGCGTTTATAAAACCAGTTCACCGCTATACCGCTTAGATTACTCATTATGGTCATCGCCAGTACGTGGTCAGAACTTGCAGGAATTCTCTCCAATGACACTTTCTAACCGTTTTTATAACTACGATGAAACTACAGATTTGTATGCGGCAATAGACCCTAACACAACCAATTTTGGAGAAGGCTTAGGCTACCTTATCCGTATGCCTAACGATCATCCTGAATTTGTAGATGCAGATACTCCTGGTACAGTTTGGACAGGTATGTACCGAGGTACACCACACAATGGTACTATAAACGTAGCAATGTCTACAGCCCTTAACGGATACAACCTAGTAGGTAACCCTTACCCATCGCCAATAAACATCCATAATTTTTACGATGCCAATACAGGTACACTAAACGAATCGTCAGCATTATATTTCTGGAGAAAACGTAACGATTCCAATGCAACTACATATGCAACTGTTACCAAAGCAGCTTATACCGCAAATAGCCAAGCAGGCGGATTTGGCGATACAGGCTCAGGAACATTTACAGGCGATCCTTCAACATGGGTTATCAACTCTGGGCAAGGTTTCATTGTACAAGCTTCGGGTAGCACTCTTACGTTTAACAATAGTATGAGAAACAACGTAAACAACGGACAGTTTTTTAGAATGACGGAAGAAAATAGTACTACTAATGCAATTGATATATCGCGTATTTGGCTGAACATGACAAGCGATCTTGGCGATTTTAGCCAAACGGCAATAGCATATAGCAATGCTACAACCAATGGTATTGATTACGGATGGGATGGTAAAGCACTATTAAGCGATGGTACACTAAACTTCTACTCTACTGCCAACGAAACTAGCTTGGCAATACAGGCAAGAGCAGCATTTACTGATGCAGACGTAGTAGCCTTAGGGTACAACGCTACCGAAGCAGGTACGTATACCATTAGCCTAGACCATACTGACGGATTATTTTTAGACGGACAAGATATATTCCTTACGGATAATGTTACTGGAGAAACGGTAGACCTTTGGGATATTGACTATATGTTTACCACAGAAGCTGGACAAATAAACGACCGTTTTGTAATTACATACAATTACGTAGCACTTAGTAATCCTGATTTTGAATTGGATACTAACAATGTTATTGTATTTGCTAAAAACAATGTAATAACAATTAGTGCTAAAAACCTAGATATAGCCGATGTTACCATTTACGATATACGTGGTAGCGTATTATTTACACAGTCGGGCATCAATGCATCAGAGTTTGTTATTAACAACTTACAGGCACAACAACAGGTACTTATTGTAAACATAACTACAGATAAAGGTACTGTAAGCAAAAAAATCATTTTCCAATAATTCCCTTTTAATTACATCCGCTTTTAAATACCCAAAATCGTCTGGAAAATCAATTTTCCAGGCGATTTTACTTTTAATAGTATCTTTGCTCCTGCAAATACAAACCATGCATCGTCACTTTATACTATACAAACCTTACGGTTACCTTAGCCAGTTTATTAACAACCAAAAGCGTAAAAAAAGGGTATTAGGAGAATTATACGATTTTCCAGAAGGTACTATGGCTATAGGAAGGCTCGACCAGGATTCGGAAGGGCTGTTATTACTTACTACAAACGGTAAGGTTAGTGCAGCAGTACGCAGTAAAAAAGTAGAGAAAGAATACTATTTACAAGTTGATGGAATTATTACACCAGAGGCAATAGAAAAACTTGCAAAAGGCGTAACCATAAGTGTAGAAGGAGAGCTATACACTACCCTACCAAGCAAGGCTTACGTTATTACAACACCTGAATTACCCGAACGCGGTAAAAAAATACGCGACGAAAGGCACGGACCTACTACATGGGTAGCCATAACAGTAACCGAAGGTAAATTTAGGCAAGTACGTAAAATGACGGCTGCTGTAGGCTTTCCTACCCTGCGTTTGGTTAGGGTGCGTATTGGCAATGTAAGCCTAAACAGTATGCAACCAAGTGAGGTATTGGAGGTTAATACGTTTGAGCTGTAAATACACTTTTGCTATTTGTTTGATAAGTAGATACTGTTTATACTTCCGTTATAATAAATCCTGATTTTTGTACAGTGGCTATAACCTCATCTTTAGTTGCACCATCAGAGTGTACAATTAATATTTTATCAGGATTATTTGTAACTGTCATTATCTTTATGCTTCGCAGTACAAAGTTCGTTAACTATTAACAAGAACTTACCAATAATATTCTATTATATGATAACCAAACTGGAGTTTAGTATTCTTTGTAGTTTTGTACTAAAAATAAATCCTTATGAATAATGTTATTACCTATGTTAAGCCTGTACCATTCATGAAAATGCTTTTCGGATCTGCACTCATCCCTTTTGGGCTGTTTGCAATACTTTTCCTAAATATTATCATGGGAGCTATCTTCTTAGTGCTAGGTATTAATTTTGTTGCTACAGAAGGTTCTCAGGTTGATATTACCAGTAAAACGTATAGAAGAACGCAATCTATTTTCGGAATTCATATAGGTAAATGGAAGCCTTGCCCTGAATTTGAATACATATCAGTATTTCGCACTCACGAAAACCAAACGGCAAGGGTTATTACCGCTTCGGCAACAGTAAGAAGCGAAGTAATACTAATAAACATGTTTTACGGAAATAAATACATTACCTTTTATAAAACTACCAACAAAGATGATGCGCTTAAAGTAGCCGAACACTTTAAAGTAGTTTTTAATATTGATATACTTGATGCTACAGAAGCAGAAAAAGTTTGGTTATAAATATTTTAATCATTTATAAATTACTGATCTGTTTTAGGATAACGGTTTTCAGGTCGTATTATCATACGCAATGGCTGATCTTTAGAGAAATAGGCAACCATCCAGTTTAAAAAGGTAGCAAACCTATTGCGGTAGCTTATTAACGACATTAGGTGTACAAACAACCATGCTAACCAAGCAATAAAACCTTTAAAATGGAGCTTTGGTTTTGGTATATCTACCACAGCCTTATTTTTACCAATTATAGCCATAGAGCCTTTGTCTTTGTACTTAAAGGGTTGTAGTGGCTTATTGGCTACCATGTTTTTAAAGTTTTTTGCTAGCCTAAGCCCTTGCTGTATGGCTACCTGTGCAACCTGCGGATGCCCATCGGGGAAAGCCTCGTCTGTAGTTTGTATGCTTGTATCGCCTATAGCGTATATATTATTGGTACCTATTACTTTGTTAAACGCATCGGCTTTCATTCGTTTGCCTCTACCATAACTATCTTCAGGTATACCCTCAAACGTTCTGCAAATTACACCTGCCGCCCAAATTAAATTTTTGGTTTGTATGGTTTCGCCAGTAGATAAATGAACGGTATCATCTTTATAATCGGTAACACGCGAATTTAATTTTACGGCAACACCCAGTTTTTTAAGATTATCCTCTGTATCCTTTTGCGATTTTTTACTCATGGAACCTAATAAAGAATCGGAACCATCTACAAGATAAATTTTGCTAAAACTTTTAGCCAGTTCAGGGTACTCCTTACGCAGTATGCCCGAACGCATTTCGGCAAACATACCCGATACCTCAACCCCTGTAGGTCCTCCCCCTGCTACTACAATACTAAGCAGTTTTTTACGCTCGCTACTGCTGTTGCTTATCGATGCTTTTTCCATACGCTGCAATAACGTATTTCGCATTTCTATAGCATCCGTAAGGGTTTTCATGGGTATTGCGTTCTTCATTACACTTTCAATACCAAAATAATTTGTTTGGGCTCCCGTAGCAAAAACAAGTGTATCGTACTCTAGTTCACCGTTACTCAATATCACTTTGTTTTGTTCTGGTTTAACCGATAGTAATTCCGCCAAACGAAATTGTATGTTTTTTTCACCTCGAAATAATTTCCTAAATGGGTAGCTTATACTCGATGGTTCTAAAAAAGCAGCACCTACCTGATAAATTAGTGGCGGAAAAAAGTTGTAGTTGTTTTTATCTACTAATGTTATATCAAAATTTTTATTATTCGCCAGTTCTTCTGCAAGGTTTATACCTGCAAAACCTCCTCCTATTATTATTATTTTCATTGAATTTGGTATTAGCATACCTACATTTTAAGCATAAGTATAATTAGCTATAAAATTAGCTATTACTAGGATAAGTAACAATTTATAACAGGCTAAGGAGGTTAACTTTATGAAAGATTTGGGAATTACAAATCTGTAAGATTATTTTTATCACATTTCTTTAGCATATCGTATTAAATAAAGCGTATTGCGTTAATTATATCCTAAAAAACATACTGGGTGGTAATGGCATTAAATAGCATAATATATTTATACTGAAAAACATTGATGATGCTTAACTACGACGGAATATCGATTACTGAGGCTACTGCAATTCAGAATGAAATGCGGAAGGATATTATATTGGAAAGTAACCTAACTAATATTAAAACTATAGCTGGCGCCGATATATCGCATAATAAAAATACAACTACTGTATATGCTGGTATTGTGGTACTACAATTTCCCGAAATGGTAGTACAATCGTACTCACTAGTAGCAGCAGAAACTACTGTACCCTACATATCGGGGTATTTGGGTTTTAGAGAAACACCTGCCTTATTAAAAGCATGGGAACAGTTGCCCCAAAAGCCTGATGTTGTAGTGTTGGACGGACAGGGTATTACACACCCAAGGCGTATGGGTATTGCATCGCATTTTGGGTTGTTGGCTAACTGTGCTACTATTGGTTGTGCTAAAAATATGCTGTTTGGTAAATACCCTAACCTCAATTTACAAAAAGGGAGCAATAGCCCTATTTACATTAATAACGATGTTGCGGGTTACGCATTACGCACTAAAGATAGTGTAAAGCCCGTTTTTATATCGCCTGGGCATAAAGTAAGCGTAGCGGATAGTTTAACTGTTATAAGCCAGTGTATTGCGAAACACCGAATACCTGAACCTACGCGTATGGCTCACGAAAAGGTAAATTTATTTAGAACGGGTAAATTAAACACTGGTTTCCATAAAGCCGATGTACAGGGAAGTTTGTTTTAGGTAAATACTATTCAAAATTATCGTATATCCTTTCAAACTCCTTACAATTTTCCCATTCTTGTTCAAAAACAGTGTCATGTATTGCTAAAATACGTGGCTTAAACTCGGCAGCCATACCATTGGCAGTTACGTAATCAGCCACCTGCTTATAATGGTTATACATACTCCTATAAAAAGTAGCGTTACGTATTTCGCGTTTAGCGGTATATTTTTGGGCAATTTCTATATTATACAACATTACATCGGCAATTATATAAGAATCTACTCCTAACGAGATGAAATGCTTAATTTGTTTTTGCGCTACAGAGCGTCGTAGTTTAGCGCGTTTCTTACCCCGTACAGGGAAATATTCATGGAGTATCTTGGTTTTAGCCTCCTGTTCAAGTTTATCTTCCTTAGGATTAAAGATAAAATCGTAGTACGTTTTTACTTCCCCAAACTTTTCGTACAATGTCATTAACTGGGTTTCAAGTTCTTCTTTCGGAAGCGAAGTAAGGTATTTTTTAAGGTCGCGTTTGCTCATAGTATAATGTAGTGTTCAAAAATACAGGATAATTGTATTTAGTACAATAAAATTGGTAAAATGATATTGGAAAAATATATAAAGTAGTATTTTTGCAGTCCCTATTAGCATTTAAAAAACTAAATCAATTTATACTGTGGAAAATCCAAGTGCACAAAAATTAGTCAATAAAATACAGCTTGATTTATTCAAAAATGGTTTTAATGCCGAAGTATTAATTACCGACCTTAAAAAACTACGTGCTTATGCGTTGGAAGAGCAAAATCCTGTAGCTACAAAAGCTATTAGGTTAACGTACGAGCACTTGGAAGCAAATGGTGCATTCCTGATACCAATACCAGATGATGAGCCAATTGAGGAAGATGAGGAGGGTAACGAGGTAGTAGCCGAACCTAAAAGAAGTGCTGAAAATGATATGGAAAGTTTGGATTACCTACTATCGTTATTTACAGACTTAACCAATAAGAATAACATATTGGACCTTAGGGAGTATAACAAAGCATTTATTGCGTTTTAAACCAACATATAAATACACATAATATTTATAAGAGCTGCTTGAATGTAAGGCAGCTTTTGTTTTTTATGATATTCTTTACGTTTTAAAACAGCACTGATTATTACCTTTGCCTAAATTTATTTATATGATACGTTTTTTTAAGATAGTAGCCACACTAGAGGGTATATCGTTACTAGCATTAATTTTTGTAGCCATGCCCTTAAAATATATATGGGAAATGCCCGAAATGGTGCGCATAGTAGGTATGGCGCACGGAGTACTTTTTATAGGGTATATAATAATGGCTATAATGCTTAAAATTGAAGAAAGCTGGGCGTGGAAAAAGTTTCTTATAATCTGTGCGGCATCTGTAATACCGTTTGGAACATTTTATATTGAAAAGAAATATTTTAAATCGAACGCATAATTTATCCGTATGGAATTATTAGATTGGTCGTATACTTTTTTTAAAAATCTTGGATTTACTGATAGTGCTGCGCTATACGGTAAACTAGCCGTTAATTTAATATTTGTAGCTATTATAGCATTTATACTGGATCTCCTATCCAAGAAAATACTAATTGCTGCTTTTGATACGTTTGCGAAAAGAACTAAGACATCATTCGACGATTTTTTAATCGAAAATAAAACATCAAAATATGTAGCACACCTCGTTCCGCTATTGTTTATTTTTTATGCGCTTCCTATAGTACTTAAAGATTTTTTATACTGGGAACACATTTTTGAGAAAGGGGTAAACATATCTATAATATTTCTTACACTATGGATTATAAAAAGTAGTTTAAATGCCGTAAGAGATTATCTTAAAACATTACCTAACTATAGCGATAAGCCAATAGATAGTTACATACAGGTAATAATGATAATATTATGGATTTTTGCCTTAGTTACTATTGTAATGTTGATGTTTGACATTGCGTTAATAAAAATATTAGGAACATTTGGTGCAGTATCGGCAGTAGTACTATTAATATTTAAAGATACCATACTTGGCTTTGTAGCCAGCATACAGGTAAGTGTAAATGACCTAGTACGTATTGGCGACTGGATAACGATGGAAAAATATGGTGCCGATGGTGATGTTATTGAAATTAACCTTGCTACCGTTAAAGTACGCAATTTTGATAATACTACTACAACACTACCTACTTATAGCCTAATATCTGACTCGTTTAGAAACTGGCGTGGCATGACCAACTCGGGAGGACGCCGCATAAAAAGACACGTGCTTATTAAAGCTAATAGCGTACGGTTTGTGAGTAATGAAGAGTTGGAGAAATTCAATCAGATACAACTCATAGCATCTTACATTGACAAAAGACAAGCGGATATAGAAAAGTATAATGCTAGGAATAGTGCTGATAAAAAAGTACGAATAAACGGTCGTAACCTAACTAATTTGGGGTTATTCAGAAAATATATTACTGAATATGTAGAAAGGCACCCTGCTATTAATAAAGACCTTACCATGATGTGCCGCCACTTACAACCTACTGAAAAAGGCATTCCGATAGAGATATATGCTTTTACGTCGGACAAGCGTTGGGTAAACTACGAATATATTATGGCTGATATTTTTGACCATGTGATCGCATCGGTAAAATATTTTGATCTCGAAATTTTCGAACTACCGTCTAATGATATTTTTGTGAGCGAAGACTAATTGTTATTAATACGGTCTTTAACGTACTCTATTTTCGTTTTACCATGTGCAGTAGGTCGCCCCAAACTATCAAGGTTTACCATAGTAATACTATCTACTGTTATTATTGTTTCGCGCGTCATCATATTACGCACTTCCGATTTTAGTACCATAGATGTTTTACCAAAGCGTACTACCTCAATACCAATTTCTACAATATCGCCTTCTTTGGCGGAACTCATAAAGTTAATTTCGGACATGTGTTTGGTAACAACTTTTTGATTTTCGAGCTGTACTACAGAGTATAGTGCGGCTTCCTCATCTATCCAAGCCAATAATTTACCTCCAAATAATGTTCCGTTGGGATTTAAATCTTCGGGTTTAACCCATTTTCTGCTGTGAAATTTCATAATCATATTTTTTGTACTACAAAACTACATATTACTAGTTGTAAACAACAGTAAAACCAAGTGGTTTTCTCTATAGTATTATAAATAAACCCTGCTTTGGTATAAGCAGGGTTTACGTTGTGTTTTATTTGGTAAGGCTTGCTGCTAGTATGCCATAAGCTCTTGCAAAGCAGTTTCAAAGCGTTGCTTTGGTAAATATTGGTCCTCTAATGCTTTGGTAAAGGGTATAGCACTCTCTAGGCTACCTACACGTTGTACTGGAGCATCTAAATACTCAAAACATTGCTCCATAATCATTGCCGAAATATCACTAGCTACACCACCAAAGAGGCTATCTTCTTGTAAAATAATTGCTCTACCCGTCTTTTTAACCGATGTAAAAATGGCTTCGGTATCTAACGGTTGCAACGTTCTTAAATCCAACACATCAGCACTAATATCAGGATGTTTATCCAACGTTTCTAATGCCCAATGTACACCCGCACCAAACGATATAATAGTTACATCTTGCCCATCTCGTAATAACGAGGCTTTACCAAACGGTAATGTGTAATAATCTGTTGGTACATCTTGGTACATACTGCGGTACAGTGCCTTATGCTCAAAAAACATTACAGGGTTAGGGTCGTTAATTGCTGTTGCCAAAAGCCCCTTAGCATCGTAAGGGAAAGCTGGATATACTACTTTTAAGCCTGGTGTTTTGGTAAACCATGCCTCGTTAGTTTGCGAGTGGAATGGTCCTGCCTGTACCCCTGCCCCACAAGGCATGCGCACTACAACATCGGCATTTTCCTGCCAACGGTAATGTACTTTTGCTAAATAGTTAACTATTGGATTAAATCCTGTAGATACAAAATCGCCAAACTGCATTTCTACAACAGCTTTATACCCGTTAATAGATAACCCCATCCCTGCCGATATAATAGCCGATTCGCATATTGGTGTGTTACGTACCCTGTCTTTACCAAAGACCTTTACAAAACCATCGGTAATTTTAAATACTCCGCCATAGTCAGCAATATCCTGCCCCATAATAACAAGGTTATCGTGGCGTTCCATCGATTGTTTTAAACCCTGTGATATAGCATCTATCATTCGTATGTTTTCTGTACTACCGTTATGGTTTACTGCTTCAAAATCGTACGATTTGTATACATCATTTAATTCCTCATCAAGGTTTGCGGCAATAGCAGGCTCAGCAGAAGCTTTTTTATAGTTTTCGTCTATTTCTTTTTTTAGTTCAGCACGTAAAGCTTCATCGTAATCTTCAGTAAGTATACCTTCAGCTTTTAGGTAAGCCCTAAAATTATCTACAGGATCTTTTTTGTGCCACATATCCATAAGCTCCTGAGGCACGTATTTTGTACCACTCGCCTCTTCGTGCCCACGCATACGAAAGGTTTTAAACTCCAATAAAACAGGGCGCGGATTTTTGCGCATCGAAGCTACTAAATCGGTTAGTTGGTTATATACCTCCAAAATATTGTTACCATCTATAATATGGCTTTCAATACCGTAGCCTATACCCTTATCGGCAAGATTTTCGCAGCGGTACTGCTCATTGGTAGGTGTAGATAAGCCGTAACCATTATTCTCTATAATAAACAAAACGGGTAGCTCCCATACGGAGGCTACATTAAGCGCTTCGTGAAAATCACCTTCACTAGTAGCGCCTTCGCCTGTAAATACAGCCGTAACTTTACCGTTTTGCTTTAATTTATTGGCCAGCGCAATACCATCGGCAACACCCAATTGCGGACCAAGGTGCGATATCATGCCTATAATTTTATATTCTTGTGTACCAAAATGGAAAGAACGGTCGCGCCCTTTGGTAAAACCGTTGGCTTTGCCTTGCCATTGCGAGAACAAACGGTATAGCGGAATATTACGTCCTGTAAATACCCCTAAGTTACGGTGCATGGGGAGTATGTACTCGTCGCTATCCAGTACAGCGGTAAGACCTACTGATATGGCTTCCTGCCCGATACCTGAGAACCACTTAGATACTTTACCTTGACGGATAAGTATTAGCATTTTCTCTTCAATTAATCGGGGTTTTAGTATTCTTTTATATAAATCAAGTAGTTGCGCGTCGGTAACTTGTTTTCTGTCGAAATTCATAGCGTATTTTGAGAAATTCATTTTTTTGTGTATCCAAAAGTAAGAAAATAACAGAATTAAGGCATGTTGTTATGAAAATTTATTTCGAAGGATTGTTTATAATATTTTTTTGTAAATTACACTATCCATTATGAAACTAATTATGAAACAAAAGCCAATCGACGACTGCAAGACATTTTCGGAAGATTTTGTTTTTAGAACTAATAATTTCTTTTCAATTCCAGTTTCGCAAAAAGCATTGAGCCAATATTCAAAAAACTTACTTGCTGCATTAAATCTTGAAAATGATATACCAATATTTTTAGACACCAATGTTTTATTAGATTACTATAAAATTTCGTTTACAGAAAGAGATGACATAATTAAATTTTTTGAAAAAAATAAATCTAGAATTTTCATAACAAAACAGATCGAAAAAGAATTTTTGAAACATCGGATAGATCATATTCGATCTTATCTAAACTCTGTTGACGAATTCACGAATGCATATAAAAATATAAAACGCGAAATAGTTGATATTAAATCTGGTATAATTAAAGGTTTTGAGCATTTTACAACGAAAAATCAGATATTAGTTAATGATTATCCAGAACTTTCTAAAGAATTATTAAAGACATGTATATACTTTAATGTACCAAATATAATTTAATTCAATAGAACTTCTTCCAGACTCTCTTCGATTAGGATATTTTTAAAACTGCTCTACAACGAGCAGTTTTTGCTTTTTCATATTATAAGTTAAACAATTATATACTCATTATATCAAAATTACTTTCAAATTTAAAATCCCAGCCATCGGCTGGGATTTTGTTAACATCATTGACCGATAAGCATCAACCATAACAACATTGTTAAGTTTCGAAATTTTAAAATTTTTAATTCATGAGAAATTTCAAATTTCGAAGGTTATTGCAATTCATGCAAAACCAGTTTCGACAGTTCACCATCAGCAAAGCAAATAAGGTTGTCAACTTGTTTTTAAAGTTATATGACTTTTTTGACAGTCTTTAAATGATGTTGCAAAATCCACCTGCCCAAAGGTGGATTTTGCTTTTTAATTTATAAGATAATTAAACAACGTCTATGACAACAGCCAAAACTATAAATATTCTCGATTGACCAATACTAAACAACATTGTTCAGTTCAACCAAAACGTAAGTTATGGTTGAAGCTCCTATACACAAAAAAGTAAGAAAAGAACTAAAAAAAGTAAGAAAAACATTACCTGTTAAGCCAAAATTTATTATATTTAATAAATCAATAATGGCAAAACATCCTGATATAGAATTAGATACGACCGCTGTTTTCAAGTCTATAATTCAAATGCTGGATTCTTTGCCAGATGAAAATACTTGCAGGCAACATTTAGAAAAGTTACGTTGGAATGGACAACCCATTTGCCCGAAGTGTGGTAGTCAAAGAGACAATCACTATAAGTTAAAACAAAAGGGAGAATTTAAAGGTCTATACAAGTGCAAGGATTGTAGAGAAAGATTTACTGTAAGAGTAGGAACAATATTTGAAAGTTCTCACATTCCTCTTAGAAAATGGTTTACTGCTATCTATTTATTCGCTGCCCACAAAAAAGGAATTAGCAGTCTTCAATTACATCGAGATTTGAATGTAACTCAAAAGACAGCTTGGTTTATGTTAAGTCGAATTCGTCATTCCTTTGCTAACAATGTAGAGTTTGAATTTGATGAAATTACTCAGTTAGACGAAACCTATGTAGGCGGAAAGAATAAGAATAGAAGTAAGAAAAAGAAAGTCTCAAATACTCAAGGCCGTAGCCTGAAAACAAAAGTACCAGTATTTGGTATGCTTTCAGGAGGGCTTGTATATGTCAAAGTTGTAAAAAATACCCGATCTAAAGTATTAACTCCTATAATCGAGGCTAAAATTAAAAAAGGTACTGTCGTAGTTACTGATGGATGGAATGCTTACAAAAGATTAAATAAAAGCTATATTCACCACGTTATTAAACACAATGAGGGCATTTACAAGATGGGTGCTTATCATACTAATGGTATTGAAGGTTTTTGGAGCTTATTGAAAAGAGGAACTACAGGTATATATCATGCCGTAAGTCCAAAGCATTTACAACGATATTGTGATGAATATGCTTACCGATACAATACTCGTCACATGAAAGATGGAGAGAGGTTTAATCTTTCTTTAGTTAATTCTGACGAACGAATAAAGTACAAAGATTTAATAGCTTCTAATTGATGTTATATATATTACAAACCTTTAATGGTATGTAATCAAAAAGAAATGATGTATAACTAACATAGAATTGACTTATCTTTACCTAGAATATTAAAGGAAATTAATATACTAGATAAGAATGAAAGAAATTATCGAAATTTATTCCAAAATAATCGTAGCAACATTTGGATTCATTGGACCTTCTTTTACGCTATTAATATCAATATTTATTGAATCAATTGAAAAATCAAGGGCTAAAAATGAACAGCAATTGAAAACTATCGAGTCTCTATATGCAGATTTATATAAAAATCGTGAAGAAAGAGACATGGAAGAAGAGATGAAAAAAATTTTAAAAAAGAATAAAACTCATAAGAAACAGATTATGAAAGAATTAAATCTTTTGAATCCGAGAAGACAAATCAAAAGAGTTTTTATTCCTTTAATTTTATCCATCATTTTTATTGCAATCTATTATTTTGCTCGGACGAAATATTGCAATCTAGAAAATTCTAATTTATCATTGCTTAAAATACTAGTTTTAGCAATAAGTGGAGTATGCTTTGCGTACTGTCTATTTGTACTGTGGCAGATTTTAAATATGGTCATTGAAGCAAAACAAGCTTTAATAAAAGATAGAACTGATAAGGTTGTTAAACAAGAAAATATACTAGAGGATAAAAATTAATAATTATCATGGCATTTAAAGTTATAGAAATATTAAACGGCGAAGATATTAAAGTTAATCCAAATTGGGCTTGGACTAACCCTGAAGGCGTTAAGTTAGTTGGCAATACGATAAAAATCAAAGGATATAAACTCCCAAATTCTAATGAATCTCATTCCGATTATGCAATTGCTAAGCTTAAAAAACTTATAGAAAATAGAGAAGTTGTTTTAAAAAATCCAAGTGTAATTGAAGGGAATTCTTCAATGATATCATGTAATGTCTTTATTGACAATGTTGATGTTTCTCACTATTTCCCAGAATATTAAATAATTTAAGAATTTATAATATCAATCTCTTTCTCTAATACACAGTTCAATTATACATATACTATAACAAAAAATGTATAATTATGAAACCACTTTCTCAACACCTAACAGAAGCTCTAAATGAAGAAAAGACACCAGAAGTTAAGCCTTCAAACGATAAGAGTCTTTTGGATATGGTGATTACTAATGATAAAGAAGATAATACAGAAGAATCTTAGGAGATTGTTTAATTATAAAAGCCATCCCGCAGGGATGGCTTTTTCCTTTTCTTAATCTAATGTCTATTGCATTTCCAAAGCAGCATTAGTCAACTTGTTCTGTAACTCCATGAATTTTGACATCTGTTTAGCTGACAGCTCTCCATTAGCATTTCCTAATTTTTCTGATAGCTTGTTAGCATTTTCCATCATCTCCATATATTGAGGCATTACAGAAGTATCTCCAGCTTTAGATTTCTTCAATAGCACAATATAATTGTCGATGTATTCTTCGTAATTTTTTAAGATGACATCCCAATCTTCCGATTGAGTATTTTCTTCAACAGGTTGTTGAAAATCTGTTTCTTCAAGCATTTCTTCTTGAGTTATTTCTGACTCAAAGGTTTCTTCTTGATTTATGGCATCCTTTTTCTCAGACTTACCTGAACAATTTACCAATAGGATAGTTGACATCAATAGTGTCGCAAATGATATATTTTTCATTCTTTTTTGATTTAAATTTTTAAAATTTGATTTAACGATTCCTTGTAATTGGTAAGTGTTTAAGGAGGTACTTTAGGACGCATTTGTGGTACAAATGCCTTGCACATCACTTCAAGAAATTTCTAAATAAATGTTTAATCTCCGGTGGTTTGAGAATCTTTAGTAAAGTTTCCATGTGGTGTTTGGATTTTGGTTAATACTTGATTTAATAAATAAAACAGGCGTGGACATTGCACCACCCTAAATCCAGGACACCACATCCCTTACAAGTAATGATACAAGCCACGCCTTATCGGCGCACCTATGTACATTATCTACTTGTAAAATCAAGAAGTCAAAGACTTCAGGGTGGTGTTTAGATTTAAGTAATAATGCAATCAAGCACGAATATTTTATAATACAAATTTAATCAAAATGGGTCACATGGGGAAATGCAGGGGAATTGTTATATTAAAAAATAAAAACATCGAATTACATGAACATGAAAACAACTCTCTTAAAAAAACTAATTCTATCATATTTATGGATTGATTATGTGGTATCTTGTCGAAAAATACCTAAATCAATTAAATTGACTACTTACTGGGGAATATGTGTTATAGATGAAAAACATTATGTTTATGATCATCCTAAACAAAATATTCCTTATACGGAAAGCGATTACAATACGTTTTTTAGAGAATGGTTTAGGAATTTAATGTCTCAATAATTTTACATTTGAATAATATTTTCCCATTCTCCAAGAAGCTCTTTTCCAAAATCTTTTTCAGTATTATAGAAAATTTGATTTTCAGCTATATGAGTTATAATGTATCTAAAACGTACTCCCAGTTCGCTTTTTACTAATGAAGATAGATGATTACTATCTCCAGAATATACGATAATTAATGTTGAAGCACAGCAAGGGAAAACATCTGAAACTCCATTTTTTCTAAAAAATTCTAACAAATATTTCGTGGCTTTTTCTTGACTATTATTAAAATGTTTTTCTACATCTTTAACATCATAGGAAAAATGAAATCTAATGTTATTATTGTTTTCCAAAGATTTAGTTAGATAATCTGATAATGGTTTCATATTTACAGTTTTTTATAATCATAATAAAAGGTAATAATCATGCCATAAATTAACTGCGACACCTTGTCATATTTAGTTACATAAAACTATAAGCAAAAATTATTTAGAAATATATTAGAATTGATTCGTGTAATGTAGAAAATATTGATAAGATTTATACTATATAATTTATTAGTAATGAAATGTTAATAATTTTAATATAAGTTATAATATATTTGCATAAAATCATTAACTTTAATTACTTACTTGATACTCTCTTTCGAAAATACAGAAATTAGAAGCATATGCGAGGATGAAAGTGTTGCGATTGAGGTATTAGGACCGGATTTAGCAAGAAAATTACATGCACGTTTAGCTGATTTATTAGCGGTTAAAACAGTTGATATGTTATCCGAAATCAGAGTTGGTTCTCCACAGGAAATTAATGATGGTGGTAATGTCCCTAAATATAAAATTAGTTTATCACCTGAACATATATTAATTTTTTGTGCTATCAATGTACCAGTAGATAAAGTAGACTGGTCTAAGGTCAAAAGAGTAAAAATTTTAGAGATTAGGTAAGTAAGTATCATGAATAATTTAAGTTTTGACCCAAATTGGGTATCTCCTCCGGGTGAAACAATGCTTGACATTTTAGAAGAGCAAAATATTTCACTTTCAACTTTTGCAGACCATATGGATACATCCATAGAATCCATAAATAGTTTAATTAGAGGAAATACTATAATCAATAAATCTTTAGCTTTACAATTAGAAGGCTTTTTTGGAGTATCTAACGATTTTTGGTTAACCAGAGAGGAGCAATATAGATTTATCTGTGAAAAAATACAGTCCGAAAACATTAATTGGCTTAAGCAATTACCAATCAAATTTATGATTAGTAATGGTTGGATTGGGGACGTGGAAGATAAAGTTAAAGCTTGTTTAGATTTTTTTAATGTAACAAGTATAAAAAACTGGAAAACAAAATATTCATCTGAAACACATGGCTTAGCGTTTAGAACTTCACAAACTCTCTCTTCAGATGAAAGTGCTGTTGCGACATGGTTAAGAAGAGGAGAAATAATTGCTCATAGTATTCAATGCAAACCCTGGGATAAAAGCTTATTTGAAAGTTCGCTCGATGATTTAAAAAAACTATCTCGAAATAAAAACCCAAAAGATTTTTTGCCACGTTTAATTTCAAAATGTGCAGAATTTGGAGTAGCTGTTGTTATAGTTCCAACACCTCCTGGGTGTAGGGCAAGCGGAGCAACAAAGTTTATTTCGGACGACAAAGCCTTACTACTTTTGAGTTTTAGATATTTATCAGATGATCAATTTTGGTTTACCTTTTTCCATGAGGCAGGACATTTAATATTACATCAAAAAACTACACATATCGAAATACAAAATGGAAACGTTGATGAGCAAGAACATGAAGCCAACGCATTTGCTGCCGAAGTCTTAGTGCCATATACTTATCATAAAGAACTTATTAATTTGAGAAGCAACCAGCGAAGACTAATTAAGTTGGCAATGGAACTTAATATTGCACCGGGCATAATTGTTGGGCAAATGCAATACTTAGGTATAATAGGGTTTAATTATTTAAATAGTTATAAGAGGAAATACAATTGGGAAGATATTAACTCTGTATATTATGAATAATCTCTCTCAAAAAGTTTCTAATTTTATCGAGCATGGTGCTCACCTTGATGATTTAAATGATTTATTTACATTAGCAATTGGACTAAACAATGATGAGAGTTTAATACAAGTTTCCAGATTGGTTAAAAGTGATTATGGAGGTTATACTTATAAATGGGAATTGAAAAACTCAGCAGCAGTGGCTATCCTAAATTGGGAAGTAAAAGGATTGGATAAATTAAAGGAAATTGTTTTTGAACCCAATTGTTCGTTCGCAAATATTAGTGTAATCACTGGAGTATTAGCTTATGTAGCATCTGGTCAAATAATACAACTTCCAAATTATGCAAAAGGTTTGTATATATGGAGGAGTATGGGATTGAATTCTGAAAAATTTAAAACAAAGGAACTAAGACAACATGCAAAAAAGATTTTAATTGACTGTGTAATTGAAATCGATAAGGAAGAAAAGTTACCCTACTCTGTTATGCATTCTTTAAGTAAACCTTTTTTTACTCCCGAAGCACAAGAGGAAATATTTTCAGCTGGTGTAATGAGATGGTTAAAGTTTAGTAATAAGGGAATAGAAGATTATAATAGTCTTATCTATGATTCTCCGCGTGACGAAATTTATTACCACTTGTTTTTAAAGGAACATGGTTATTTATTAGAACCTTTTTACAGTGAAATATGGTCAAAACCCCGTTTTGGTGAGTCATATCAGCCGGACTTCGTAGTAAAATCTATAGATAATAGCTACACAGTTATTGAAATAGAGAAACCTTACCAAAATATTATAACAAAAAATGGGAATTTATCTAAAGAGGCTATACATGCGCGCAGACAAGCATTAGAATATCGAGAATGGGTTATATTAAATTTACTATATGCAAAGAACAAATTCCCTGATATTTGGCGCCCAACTGCATTAGTTGTAATTGGTTTGGAAACAAATCTCGCAGATGCCCAGAAAGATAGACTAAGACAGGAAAATGAATCAACTCAAGGTATAGTTAAAATTGTTGGTTTCGATTGGCTGTATAGTAGAGCTAAATCAACATTAGAAAATCTTATTGATTACAATTCAAGAGTATCAAAGGTTAATGACTAACCGCCAAAATATATGTATCTTCCCGGATTTTTATTCCAATTACAAATAGCATCTTCTAAAACCTGCATACCAAAATTCAGATTTAAATGGTTTTCCAAATCTTCTAACCATCGATTAAGTTCTCTACGGCTAGGATTTCCTCCAAATAATTTAGTTGCTCCTTCAAATGGGCCAGTTGCTCCCTGCATATATACAGAGTCTGGTTGAATATTTAGAAGCCCCAATTTACCAACCATTGTTAAATAATCAAATTTACCCATTCTACCAAAACTTCTAACATAGTCCATCGATTTATAAATCTTCTTAAAGCCTACTTTTGGATTAGTCTCATTGATAAGTATATTATTAAAAAATGCTTCATGATTTTCTTGTTGGCAAATCCAATCTACATAAGAAACTACAGCTGCGCCAGTGCCGTTATTGTTTATTGCACTTAATGAGGTGTACTTCCTGTGATTTCCAACTTTTCCACGAGCTTTTACATCAGCATTATTAATTCTAAGCCATTCTCGAAATCCTTCTGGATCTTGGCTTACCGTATTCCAATCCCATAAAATTTCATCTCCCAACCCGCTATAAACTGCTTTTACAAGTCCCCATTTACTTTTTTTATTTTTCCCAAAATGAGTAGCGAGAAATACAAGCCAAAATGCTTCATCAATATTACCTTTTTTAATGTAATATGATGCTGCTTTAATGGGATCAAAAGCTGTACTTTGAGGGTCAGAACATGTTTCGGACACCTCTCTATCTCTAATTACTTCTACATATTTAATCCGTTTTATACTATCTACAATTTGCCAAGTAAAGCAATCAAGATTTGCCTGTGCGCTTATACCCGGCAAGTTTCTTCCTTCATAAGAGACCAGTTTCTGTTTAATTGTATCATATAAAGACTTATCCTTTACTCTCTGTTTAATTTGTTTCATTTAAATAATATTATCTGTTAGCCAATCTCTTAATTCTTTTAAAACTTCATTGCTTACACCAAAACTACTTTGTATATTATGATTATATCCTAATACCTTTATTTGCCTATTTAAATTAACATTACCAATTCTATCTATATACCCTGTGTAAGAATAGCCCATTACGTCAGTTGTATTCTTTCTTTTTAATGACCAAGCATCCATTTCTTGCCTCTTCAATTTAGTACAAGTAACCCTTTCAAAGTTGTCAACTACTGTTTGGCCATTTAAGACAATATATTCTATCTCAGAATTTTTAATTAGGTTACCTAAAAAATCACTACCTAATTCTAATAATAAAAATCTTTGTTCAGTTGTAAGTTCTGACCACTTACGTGATGTGGCATAAGGTATTAGGTCTAAATGGCAAGCATTATAAAGTGGAAAATAAAATGATAATGAGGCTCCTGATATTAGATAATCAAGTTTTTTAAACCAATTATCATAAGGATTTCTATTAAAATATTCATTACAGGTTTCAGATATTTTATTGAGATGTTTGTCAGTAATTTCACTCCAATCCATTATTCCTAACGAATCTAAGGTATGAAATCTTCGGTTATCATCTTTGAGTTCTAAACCTTGTGCATCTACAAACTCTCTATTACTCGGGTTTATACCTAAAGTGGCTATTTTTGAATTTGTAATATTACCAAATGAAATAATTGGGCTACCCCAAGTAATAACTTCTAATTCTTCTAAGTTTTTATTGTTAAAGTATTCTACTAAGTTAATAAGCTCTGTTGTCATTCTTCTTTTTTTGCAAATTTAGCAATACTATCTAAAATTTTTTTCTCTATATATTCGGTATATATTGATGAAGAAACTTTACATTTTAGCTCTTCTATTTTATCAATAAGTCCACTCTTATATAAAGAATGTATTTTAATTAATAAAAGTAAGTCATACCAGTATGCTTCAGTATTAACATCATCCAGATTAAAATCCTCACCATTACGAATTTTAGTTTCATAGCTTTTAAGGATTTCTATTTTTTCCCAAGGATTTCCGTCAGGCATAGCAGGCATTTGAAAACTTGTTGACTGATATCCTTCATTTATATAATTTCTCGCCTTCTGATAATCTTTTTCATACAAATGTAAACTGGAAACGGAATGATAATATTCTCCCATATCATATTGCAAAGATTTGGCAACAAGTTCTTGAATCATGGTAAAACAAAATATATCATGAGGTAAACCAACATATGCATCATTAGATCTCATAGATACATATAAATTAAGTTTATTACTTCTAACAGTAAACTGTAAAAAACATGTACATGGGATATCTTTAGAAAGTCTTCTCTTATTTTCTTTACTATCATAAAACATTTCAAGATCTGAAGCATCAAAAAGTGATATAACCGCTCTCCTACTTTGTGGATTTTCTTTTAGTAGCTTAATTACATTTTCAAGTTGATTAAACTTATCATGCATATTAAATATTCGAGGACCATAAGCACCTTGAATAGTTTTGCCATCATCTGAACAGTCTGAATAATACTTTATATAATATTGTATGAACGATAATTCGTTACTACCTGAAAGATACCATAATAATTCCCCCAAAGCACTAAAGGGTTTACCTTTAGTTTCAGTTCTACTTATTCTTGCAAGAGGATTTTTCAATTTTAATAAAACACCAAAAATCTCACTATTTTTGCCTTTTGATGCTGTAACATTTGTAGATATATCTAAAAGAGAATTAAGTATATCATACATTAAATCGTCGAGAGTGTTTTTTTCTATACACAGCATAAGTCAAAGAATTTGTCAAATAAAATTAATATTTTTCATAAAACAATAGGTAAAAATACTTGATTTACAGAATTGCAGTAATACCTATTAGTGGGTATTTTTGAATCAGACGTATAACTGTTTTAAATGTTATTCTTACCTTTCTTTTTAACCTCTAAACTGTACTATCGTTCTAGTTCATTCTCTGAGATAAAGGAATGTTAATCTAAGGAGTTAATTACATCAATTTTACATAATTATTATATTTGGTACATTAAAGTATATACATGTCTTATTAAATTTAAATTTAGAAATATCGACAGCCTTAGTAAATATTTTTGAGAACAATGATTTTGAGAAACGTATAAACGAAAAAGGAGTTGAAATAGATGAAATTCAGAATAATTTAGAAGGAAAGGCTGATATTGAGCGTGATGATCCTCTTTTAGAAATTGTTACTCAATTTAATATTATTGATAACTTATCAACAGAAGAAATTACTTTCTTAAAAAAACAGTTTGATTCTTTAAAAATTGATTACGATAAGTTTAAAAATGAACAAAAAGTTAACTGGAAGTATACATTTCCAGGTTGTGGTGACAAAAAAGATGATCCGTACGGTGATTTCATAATCTATCACGAAATGATTAAATTCCAGTATTCTTCAAAAAAGGATACCATTTTTTTAACCAATGATACTACGAAAAATGACTGGCTTTTGGGAAATAAGCACGATTTAAAACCTTACACACATTATATAATTAATTCTTTTTATCTTTCAAATCAAACTCTTTATATATTAAATGCAAAAGACAAAATAAGAATTAGCTACGATCCTATCTATACTGGAGAAGAGGAAATTTTAGAATTACAAGATGAAGAAAAGCGTATTATAGATGAAAAATTGAATCATGCATTAAATGAAGATCCAAAGCCACAGCCCAAAATTTTATATCAAATTGATTTAGATAAGTTCGAAGAAAAGAGTAATATGAGTAATTTTTACAAAAATATTACTAAAGAAGAGTTCTTAAATGAATTAGTAGAAAGTGAAAAATGGGCGGAGAAATATGGTAGTGGTTTTGTTGGAACTAATAGTTTTGTAATGAAATATTTAGGTGCAAAAGGTTACGACTATAGACATTCTTACACTATAAAGGACGAACTAGTAAAAGAGGAAAAAATAAAAGAATTTTTACACAAACCAGAAAATCCAGAGTTCAATCCTGTAGAAGCTATCAAAATCATTTCCGAAAGTTAGCAATATTCTTCTTTTGCATTTAAACTTTACGATTAAAGAATGTTGAATAGAAAACACCTACTTGATAAAAATAAAGTGGGTATTTAAAATAATAAGCTGTTATCTAAACATTACGAATAGATAACCGTATACCCTACCTCTGTAGCATAATTTTCAGATAAAATAGTACTTACAAACATCCATTCCGATTTTACTTCTGCTTGTGTAAACGTAGTCATCATAAAGCCTCGTCTGGAAGCATCAAAGTACGATAATCCATCAATTAATATGGTTAGCGCTTGCTGGAATCCTGCTATAACACTGGCATCCACATCTCCCAAATACGTTTCAAAACCTGGCGAGCTAACGCTAGAAGTCGCTAACTCAATACCAACCTCTGTACCATCTTGTGCGTATAAGGTATTGTTCCATGCATTGTGGGTATCGCCTGCTAGTGTAACTATTTTTTTACCGCCTAGGGCACTATATATAGCTTCTCTGTCTATTGGGTAACCATCCCAAGCATCTAGGTTATACGGTATTGTAGTTAGTACTCTTGCACGCTCTTCGTTGGTAAGTGTAGGGTCGTTATTTTGCATTCGTACTTTTATTTGCACTAGCTCTCCTAATATCTGGTTAAAGTTTGGGCTTCCAAAAGCAGTTATCATTTCGGCAGGTACGTGCATATTACCCATTAGTACTTGTTGCCCTAACACTTGCCACTTGGCTGTGCTGGCACCAATTTGGTTTATAACCCAGTTGCGTTGTGTAGTACCTAATAACGATCTCGAGGCATCTGTAAGATCAGCTTGGAAAGCAGCACCATCAAATCCAGCAGCAGTATAGTAATTACCAATATTGAGTTGCTTATCGCGCCCAATAATTCTGGTATCTAGCATCATTAAATCAACCAAACCACCAATATTAATAGTTCTGTATATTAACTCGTTATTACTAGAATCTTGTCTTGAAAATGGTAAAAATTCACTATAGGCTTGCAGTGCATTTTGTTTTCTTACTTGGTAGCTTCCTTCGGTAGCTTCGGTATGGTTTTCTGCACCATCTTTATACGCATCGTTTGTTATTTCGTGGTCGTCCCAAACACATATAAAAGGTTTCTTTTGGTGTGCAAGTTGTAAATGAACATCAGACCTATATTGTTTGTAGCGTGTTCTGTAATCGTTTAACGATATGATTTCTCCCGCAGGCTTATGGTCTCTATTCAAAAATGCATTTTCATCAGATGCGCCATATCCTCCTGCTCCATATTCGTAAAAATAGTCACCTAAGTGTACTATAATATCAGCATCCGATTTTGCCATAGCATCGTAAGCCGTAAATAACCCTGCTTGGTAGTTAGAGCATGAGCAAACTGCTAATTTTACTTGGTTGGCGTTTACAGGCAATGTTATCGTTTCACCTGTTACAGACAATGCTTCGTCTGCCACGTTCACAAAACGATAGTATAATTTTTGGTCAGCATCAAGCTCTGTAAGTTCAATAGCAATGGTATTATCGCGTGTACTATCAGTAGTTATAGTTCCCGTACGTACTAGGGTATCAAAAGAAGTATCAGTAGCAACTTCCCATATAATTTCGCTACCTGGCTTATTATAACGTGTCCAGATAATTACCGAAGAGCTACTCGGGTCGAAACTGGCAACACCTTGGTCGAAATTCTTATTGGTATACCCCTCAGGGTTAAAGCTAGCAGCACTATCATCATCACTACTACAGCTAATAAAATTTGGGGCTAAAATAATTCCTCCAGATACAATTAAAGATTTTTTAAGAAAACTCCTTCTACTATTACTTTTTGATTCCATAAGTTTGGGTATAATTTTTCTCAAAAATGGAATTTTTAATACAAGTGACCGTTATAGAATCTTTACCGTTGTATTACTGAATGTGTTTACTTGTTAAATTAAATGTATTATATCAAACCATTCTAAATTGTTAACAACTTAGCTACTTGCTTACAAAAAATAATCCTTAGCTTTGTTTTTATAAGGCTTTACGCCTGTTTTAGTTATTAACAATTTTCACAGCTATGCAAAATATTCCAAGTGTAGATCTGCGTGATTTCCTTTCGGACGACCCGAAACGCAAACAAAAATTTGTAAATGAAATCGGTAAAGCCTATGAAGATATAGGGTTTGTAGCCTTAAAAGGGCATTTTCTTAACGACCAACTGGTTAAAGAACTGTACAGCGAGGTTAAAAACTTTTTTAATTTACCACTGGCCACTAAAGAAAAGTATGAAATTCCTGGCATTGGTGGGCAGCGTGGCTATGTATCGTTTGGTAAGGAGCATGCTAAAGGGCGTAAAGAGGGCGACTTAAAAGAGTTTTGGCACTTTGGACAGTATCTTGAAGAAGGCTCTAAATACGCCGATGAATATCCTGATAATGTAAAAGTAGATGAATTACCAAAATTTAATGCGGTAGGTAAAGAAACTTACAAAATGCTCGAAAAAACGGGTGTTTACGTACTACGTGCTTTGGCGCTATATTTAGGATTGGATGAGTTTTATTTTGACGATTACATAGCCGAAGGTAACAGCATACTCCGCCCTATACACTACCCACCTATTACTACCGAACCTAAAAATGCAGTACGTGCAGCAGCACACGGCGATATTAACCTAATTACACTATTAATGGGTGCACAGGGTAAAGGTTTACAAGTGCAAAACCACAACGGCGAATGGATCGATGCTATAGCGCAACCCGATGAATTGGTTATTAATGTAGGCGATATGCTTAGCAGACATACCAATAATAAACTAAAAAGTACCATACACCGTGTAGTAAATCCGCCAAAGGAATTATGGGGAACATCACGTTACTCCATACCATTTTTTATGCATCCTGTTAGTGAAATGAAGCTGGATTGTTTGGATAATTGTATTGATGAGGAGAATCCTAAAAAATATGACGACATAACAGCAGGCGATTTCCTTTACGAACGCCTGGTAGAGTTAGGGTTAATCAAAAAATAATAATTAACTTTATACCATTAAACAAGGCATTAGGTTATATATAGCCTAATGCTTTTTTGTTTTGTCATTTTTTAGAACACCGATAACACGAATTAAACAGATATTCACTGATTTTATATTATGCTTCATAAACGTTTAACAGGAGAGATACTCAAAGTATTTTATGATGTCTATAACGAGCTTGGTTATGGCTTTCTTGAAAGGGTATATCAAAATACACTATTTATTGAATTAAAACAGCGGGGCTTTGATGTTGCAGCTCAGAAGAAAATATCGGTATATTATAAAGAACATTTGGTAGGCGATTATTTTGCTGACATTATTGTAAATAACAAAATAATTTTAGAATTAAAGGCTGCGAAATGTATTGTTGAAGAATTTGAATATCAATTGATAAATTATCTTAAAAGCACAGACTGCGAAGTTGGACTGTTGCTGAATTTTGGAAAAGAGCCAGAGTTCGCTCGTAAAATTTTTAGTAATGCTAAGAAAAAAATTCATGTGAATTCGCCTGATTCGATTCATCCGCATCCAATTAAATAAATACGATTTGAATTATGGGAAAGAAAATAAACAGCTTGGAAGATCTCGGAGGGTTCGTATTCTCAACTAATGAAGATTTTGAGTATGATACTAACGATGAACAACAAGAGACCTTACCAAATAATGAGCAAAGACTGGAGGCACACCTCGATAAAAAAAACAGAGGGGGTAAAATAGCAACCATTATAAAAGGTTTTGAAGGAACTGAAGATGATTTAAAGGCGCTAGCAAAAAAACTAAAAACCCTTTGTGGTGTAGGAGGCTCGGCAAAAGAGGGAGAAATTATAATACAGGGCAACTTTCGCGATAAAATAATGGATTACCTAACAAAGCAAGGTTACAAAGTAAAACGTGTAGGGAGTTAAATACACACAACACAAAACGAATGAGTATAAAGCAATCAGAACTTATATTAAACCCCGATGGCAGTGTTTATCATCTAAACTTAAAGCCTGAAAATATTGCACACAATATTATTTTTGTGGGCGACCAAAACAGGGTTGAGAAAATAACACAGCATTTTGATAGTATTGAATTTAGTACCCAAAAACGAGAGTTTAAAACACAAACGGGTAGCTATAAAGGCAAAAAGCTAACAGTACTCGCTACAGGTATTGGTCCTGATAATATTGATATTGTATTAAACGAATTGGATGCTCTGGTTAACATAAATCTCGAAACCCGAAAACCAAAATCAGAACTTACATCTTTAAATATTGTACGTGTGGGTACATCAGGCTCATTACAACCTGATATTCCCGTAGATAGCTTTGTGATGTCCGAATACGGGCTTGGACTAGATAATATGTTACGTTCGTACGCAATGGATGGTATTTCGCAACCTGATTTAGAAGACGCTTTTATTAACCACACCCATTGGGATGCACGCAAAGGCAGACCTTATGCTATAAACTGCAGCAAAACTTTAATGGAGTTAATGGACAGCGAAAATATACACAAAGGAATAACGGCAACCTCTGGTGGTTTTTACGGTGCGCAAGGCAGAGTATTACGCCTCGAAATTCAGGATACAAGCTTAAACAGTAAAATGGATAACTTTAACTTTAAAGGAAACAGAATAACCAATTTAGAGATGGAAACAGCAGCCATTTACGGGCTATCGGCTCTGTTAGGGCACAATGCATTATCGTTAAATGCCATTATTGCCAATAGGGCTACGGGTAATTTTAGTACCGACCCGTACAAAGTTGTAAACAACCTAATTGAGTATACTCTAGAACGAATTGTACAGATTTAGTATATGAAAACAATAAAAATAGCTGGCGTACCCGAACACTTTAACCTGCCGTGGCACCTGTGTATAGAAAACGAATCCTTTAAAAATAAGGATATTAATGTTGAATGGAATGATGTTCCAGAAGGTACGGGCAGGTTGTGCCAAATGTTGCGTACTGGCGAAACCGACATTGCCGTAATACTTACCGAAGGTATTATTAAAGATATTGCAGCAGGTAATAACAGTAAAATTGTACAAGTATACGTACAATCGCCATTAATATGGGGTATTCACGTAGCAGCAAACAGCAATTATCAATCCATTTCGGAACTAAAAAATAGAAAAGTAGCCATAAGCCGATATGGTTCAGGCTCACAGCTTATGGCTATTGTAAATGCTAAAAATCAAGGTTGGAACACTGATAACTTGGATTTTGAAGTTATAAATACACTTGATGGTGCTGTAACCGCACTTACTAACGGAACAGCGGACTATTTTATGTGGGAGCGTTTTATGACAAAACCTATTGTAGATGCAGGCATTTTTAGGCGCGTAGGCAACTGCCCTACCCCATGGCCCTGCTTTGTTATTGCCGTACGTAACGAAGTGCTAGAGAAAGATAGCGAGGTTATTGGAACAATTTTAGCTACAATAAATAAAGCTACCAGAGAGTTTAAAAATATACCTAATATTGCAAACACACTTGCAAAGCGTTATAACCAAAAACCAAAGGATATACAGGAATGGCTTACCCTTACAGAATGGTCGCAAAGTAAGTTGGATAAAAATACGTTTGAAACCGTACAAAACCAATTGGTGGATTTAAACATAATTACGCAAAAAACAATCTTTGATACAGCTACAGGATAAATGTGCCGTACTGGCAGCTAAGTAAAAATGACACAAAAGGAAACCACTACTTTTCAGCAATTTAAAGAAAAGCTTCGGATAAAAAAGCCGTGGGATTCCATTATAATACTAGTACTTAATATCCTTATTACTATACCAGTATTTATTATTTTACACCAAAACTTAATAGACCCTGAATGGGCTTTTAATTTAGACAGAATATTTATTGTAGTAGTACTAATTGTAGTAATACAGTTAGTATTACAGTTATTAAAAACCGTTATAATAATTTGTATCTTTTTGTACCTTATAGCGTTGGTATACGGCTCTTTTTTTGGTGAATATGGCTTTAAAGCCGTATTCGAGGATTATCAGGCAATGATATATACCATGTCTGCCAATCCCAACCCACAAGATATAATTATATCCAAACTACTACCTTTCCCGAATAAATCGGAAATTATAGATGCCGTAGAGTATAACAATCCACGTGTTCGGAATTTTGCTTTATCGGCCACTACCAAATATTTTAAAGATGTAAAAGGGTATCGTGAACAACGTAAAATGATACAATGTTTTGCTGTATTTAAAGAAATTAGAGACCGCTGGAATTATGTTAACGATCCTAAAGGACGGGAATACATTGCTTACGCCAGCGAGTCGCTACAGCACTTTTCGGGCGATTGTGATGATCATGCCATACTCATGTCGGCTTGTATACGTGCTATAGGTGGTACACCCCGTATTATACATACAGGAGGGCATTTATACCCCGAAATGTTAGTAGGCAACAAAGCTGACCTTGAAATAGCTATTTATTTAATTAAAGAAGTACTTTTTGTAAACGAAAGCCGTGGAAAAGAAATTCATTACCACATAGACGAACGCGGGCAAATATGGCTCAACCTCGACTATACTGCCACCTACCCTGGTGGTCCTTTTATGTCGGAAGAAATTCTTGGTGCTTTAACTTTGAATTAGATTTTTAGTGTAAACTCAGTTTCATTTAAATGGTAAGAAATCTATTTGAATGATACTGGCAAACTATACCTAAAAGGTCTTGAATACCTTACAGCAAACCAAATACAAACATAGGTATCATTCTGCAAGGTTTATAAAACCTTGTAGATTTTAAATATGAATCCAGCACTATCTAAATGGTAGGGAATATAATCGTTACGGTGCTTACCATAAACACCTATAATGTCTCAAAGATCTCGCAGCAAACCAAATACAAACATAGGTATCATTCTGCAAGGTTTATAAAACCTTGTAGATTTTAAATATGAATCCAGCACTATCTAAATGGTAGAGAATATAATGGTTACGGTGCTTACCATAAACACCTATAATGTCTCAAAGATCTCGCAGCAAACCAAATACAAACATAGGTATCATTCTGCAAGGTTTATAAAACCTTGTAGATTTTAAATATGAATCCAGCACTATCTAAATGGTAGGGAATATAATCGTTACGGTGCTTACCATAAACACCTCTAAGGTCTTAAAGACTTTGTAGGAAAGCAGAAATAATCATATTTAAATATCAAAAATCCAATAATACAACATTTATAAGAAACACCTACAAGGTCTCAAAGACCTCGCAGGAAAGTACGTAAAAATAGAGGTAGTATTATACAAAGTTAATAAAACCTTGTAGATTTTAAATATGAATTCAATAGTATCTAATTACCAAACTATCGGTGTCTTTCCTTTAACTTCAAGTAACCCATTCGCTTTACTAAAATGCTTATTACCAAACCAATGCCCCTTATTAGCACTTAATGGCGACGGGTGCCCCGACTCTAATACATCGTGCTTACTCCTATCCACTTTAGCACCCTTCTTTTTGGCATAACCACCCCAAAGCATAAAAACAATATCATTTTTTTCGTCAGATATTTTTTTAATAACCGCATCGGTAAATGTTTCCCATCCTTTACCTTGGTGGCTCGCTGCCTGCCCCTGCCTAACCGTTAACGTAGCATTAAGTAGCAAAACACCCTGCTCCGCCCAACGCTCTAAATTACCCGACTCTGGAACAGGTTTACCCAAATCGTCTTGTATCTCCCTAAAAATATTAACTAACGATGGTGGTTTAGGTATACCATCGCTAACCGAAAAACATAAACCATTGGCTTGTTTTGGTCCATGGTAAGGGTCTTGCCCCAGTATTACAACTTTTACCTTATCAAAAGGACAATGGTCAAAAGCAGCAAAAATAGTACTGCCTTTCGGGTAACAAGTATGTGTAGTGTATTCTTGCTTTACAAAACTAATAAGGTTTTCAAAATAAGGCTGTTCAAATTCGTCTTTTAGTACCTCTTTCCACGAAGGATGTATAGCAACATTCATAATCTTAAAATTTACCTACAAATATAGTTTTTACAACGTTTTGTAGTAATAAAGCTATCTTAAACTTTACTGCCAAATGTGCAGCTAGTACAAATATGTAGTATTTTTGCATAAAATTTGCTTAGCATACACTAATGATTAGTATTACACAAAAGACATTAAACGATTTAGAATTTAATACAGTGCTCGAAACCGTTGCAGAAGGATGCAACACTGAACTCGGAAAAGAAAAAGCACTACAAATAACACCTTACAAAAATAAGGAGCTTTTAATGCAATCGTTAAAGCAAACATCAGAGTATGTTTCGTCGTTTGATAATAATAATGCACTGCCCAATCATGGTTTTGAGGCGATTAATAACGAGCTAAAGTTTTTAGCGATAGAAGATAGTTACCTTGAGGCACCTGCCTTTAGGAAAATTGCAGCACTATCAGAAACTACCAATACATTACTTAAATTTCTAGAAAAGTTTAACGAATACTATCCCAACCTCTATAAAAGAAGTACAACGGTAGAATATGCTAAAGAGCTTGTAAAAAGCATAGAGCAAGTAGTAGATAAATTTGGAGAGATAAAAGACGATGCGTCGCCAGAATTACAAGCAATTCGTCGAAGCATGAATGAAGTAAAGGTCAGGATAAACCAAAGCTTTACATCGGCATTAAGCCATTATAACGGTTTAGGATATCTGGACGATATAAAGGAAAGCGTTGTCGAAAATCGTCGCGTGCTTGCTGTTTTAGCCATGTACCGTCGTAAAGTAAAAGGATCAATACTCGGTAGTTCAAAAACAGGAAGTATTACGTATATAGAACCTGAAACTACGTTACGCTACTCGCGCGAATTGAGTAATTACGAATATGAGGAAAAAGAAGAGGTAAAAAAAATATTACTACAGCTTAGTGCCATAACACGCCCATACATACCCGTTTTACAAGAATATCAAGAGTTTTTAACTGATGTAGATGTTATTGCTAGCAAAGCAAAGTACGCAAGGCGTATTAATGGGCTTTTACCCAATATAACCGAAGAAAAGAAGTTGTTTTTTAGGGATGCCTTCCACCCTATACTCTACCTAAACAATAAGCAAAAAAAAGAGCCTACCTACCCACAAACTATTGAACTAAGGCAGGATAACAGGATTATAGTAATATCAGGACCCAATGCAGGAGGTAAAAGTATTACACTAAAAACAATAGGATTATTACAACTAATGCTACAATGCGGTTTATTAATACCTGTGCATGAGCGTAGTGAAACCTTTTTGTTTGATAGGATAATGACGGACATTGGTGATAACCAGTCCATAGAGAATCATTTAAGTACCTATAGCTATCGGCTTAAAAACATGAATTACTTTTTAAAGAAGTGTAATGCTAAAACACTTTTTTTAATTGACGAATTTGGTACAGGTTCTGACCCCGAATTGGGCGGTGCATTAGCCGAAACATTCTTGGAGGAGTTTTATAACCGAGAAGCATTTGGCATTATAACAACACACTATAGCAATTTAAAAATGCTAGCCAATGAGTTACCTTATGCTACCAATGCCAACATGTTGTTCGACGAACGATCGTTAGAACCCATGTACAAGTTAATACTAGGGCAAGCAGGTAGCTCGTTTACATTTGAGGTAGCACAAAAAAATGGTATCCCATATGGGCTTATAAATCGGGCTAAAAAGAAAATAGAAAAGGGCAAAGTACGCTTTGATAAAACTATAGCAACACTCCAAAAAGAGCGCTCTAAGTTAGAAAAAACATCGCTCAACCTTAAAGAGGAGGAAATAAAAGCACGTGAGGAGAGCAAAAAAATGGAGAGCATAAATAGTAAAATTCAGCAAAAGCTGGAAAGCTATCAGGAGTTGTACGATGCTAACCAACGCCTAATATATATGGGGCAAAAGTTGGATGATATTAGCGAAAAATACTTCAACAATAAAAATAAGAAGGAGCTTATTGGCGAATTCCTGAAAATGGTTGAAATTGAAAACTCGAAACGTAAAAAGCTAACAGTAAAACAAAAAAAGGTAAAGCAAGTACAGCAACAAAAAATAGTAGCCGAAGTAAAAGAAAAAGTTGAAGTTATACGAGAGGTTAAAAAGGAAAGAAAGAAGAAAGAAAAGCCTATTGAGAAACCTAAAGCTATACTTAAAGTTGGCGATAGGGTACGTATGATTGATGGAAAAGCAGTAGGAACGCTAGATAGTATAGAGCGTAATAAAGCTACTGTTAATTATGGTATATTTACATCTAAAGTGGGTATTGATGCTTTAGAGCTTGTAGAAGCGGTTAAGAAATAAGAATGTCAATTTTTTAGTTATGGAATTGAAAGAATTGCCAAAAGATAAAAAAGTAATACTATTTGATGGCGTGTGCAATTTATGCAATTCGGCAGTACAATACGTTATTAAAAGAGATGATAAGGATATTTTCCGCTTTGTAGCTTTGCAATCGGAAGTAGGACAAGAAATAACTAATCATATCGGTATAGATACTTCTAAAGTAGACTCTATAATATTGTACGAGCCCAATAAAGCGTATTACTATAAGGCGGAAGCTGCTATTAAAATAGCTTCGGAATTGGGCGTTATTTATAAATTAATGCAGTTGTTTTTAATATTACCAAAAGGGATAAATAATCGTGTTTATGATTATGTTGCCAAAAACCGCTACAAATGGTATGGCAAAAAAGAGGCGTGTATGATACCTACTCCAGAAATGAAAGCTAAATTTTTGTAATAATATAAAAAATCCCCTGATAAATCAGGGGATTTTCATTTGTATACAGATACCTCAAAAAAGAAGCCCCGCTTAAAGCGGGGCTTACTTATTATAGTATAAAAACTGATTAGTTTTTAACAATCTTTTTAGTTATAGTACCTCTATCAGAAGCTATGTTCATGATATAAACACCTGAAGCTAAATCAGAGATATTGATTTGTGCTTGTGTAGCACCGTCATATTTCATTGATTTAACTGTACGACCGTTAAGATCTACGATGTTAATAGCACTTAAAAGTGAATTGTTAGCGTTAGCAACATTAATTACGTTTGTAGCAGGGTTAGGATATACTGCAAACTCAGTAGCATCTACATCAACTACATTAGCTGTAGGACCTGAAATACTTACAGTATCCAGAACAAGTGATGCAGCAGTAGCAGCCGTAGGAGAGTTTTGGTGGAAACCTATGTAGTATATTCCATCTTCTGTAGGAGTAAAGCTAACTGTCTGCTCTGAAAAAGTAGCACCGCTAATTTGAAGTGACTGTACAGGAACACCCTGAGCATCTATTGTAGGTGCATTACCAAAAGTAATATCTAAATTCATCATAGCCGTAGCATTAGTACTAGCTATAGATGTAAAGAAGCTTAATGTTACTTCTTGATTAGCTTGTAAACTTAATGCTCTAGAGAACATCCATGCATTGGCAGGACCAGTAGTTAATGCGTTAGTGAATACGAATCCGTCTCCTTGGTGAGCAGGATTTGCACCATTAACTTGTGCATTTGTAAGTACATTCCAAGCTGACTCTACTGTGAAACCATCTAGTCTTCCAGAAGCCGCTTCATCAAAACCATTGGTGTAGTTAGAAGTAGCTGCTAAATATAATCTGTAAGGACCTACCCAAGTACCTTGAGAACCGCCACAGTTTCCTCTTACATACACATCTAATGTACCGTTGTTATCTACTGAAAGACCTGAAAGGCTTAAAGAGTTTGTAGCTGTTGAGAAATCTGTTGCAGCATCATTCACAGGATCAAATCCAAGAGCACCTACTTTTACATCGTAGTTAGCAGGTGTACCAATGGCAGCAGTCCAATCGAAAGCAGCAGAAGAAGCTGTTATTCCAGTAAAATCGTTAACAGCTAAGGTATTAGGGCTTAAACAATCAGCAGCTTCCAAAGCAACAGAAAAATCAAACCCTGTAGAAAGCCAGTTGTTATCCCAAGCAATATAGTACACAACTCCAGCTTCTACAGGTATTGTAAGTGTAGTTCTGAAATCATCACCAGATACGTCATCAGCACCATTGTAACACTGTAGTGCATCACATGTACCTGTAAATACAGAAAGTCTTGTATCTGTACTTGCTGTAGGGTTAGCATCTAATGCAGAAGAGATTGTTAACAATCCGTTAGCTGCTGGCGTATAGCTGTACCAGTTAGCTTGTAATGCTCCTTGTGGGTTTTGGCTATTCATAGTACCTCCAAAACAACTGTTTCCGTAAGTTCCAGTAATCGCTCCAGCAGTTTGAGTACCGTCTGCCGCAATCGCAATTGCATTAGCACAATCAGCTTGAGCATTTGCTGTTAAAAAAGAACCCAAAGTAAGAGCTCCTATTAGTAAATGTTTTTTCATGGTAATAGTTTTTAATTTTTTTCAAAAATAGTAAAAAATTATACCGATGCAATTTTTATTATGTTAATATAAAAAAAAAGCAGGCTTTAAAAGCCTGCTTTTTTACGGAATTAGTAAGAATACTAATTTTTAACTATTTTCTTTGTAGCTGTACCTTTGCTAGATTCTATGTTAAGTACATATACTCCAACAGCAAGATCTGCAATGTTAATTTGTGTTTCTGCAACACCACTAAACGTTACAGTTTTTACAGTACGTCCGTTAATATCTGTAATAGTAGCACTGTCAATTGGTGTACTAGCAGCATTAGTAATGGTTATTACGTCTGTAGCTGGGTTAGGATACACCGTAAATTGAGATAATAGATTATCCTCGATAGAAGCTACATCAGCTGTAACAGTTATATCATCAACAAATAATGCAAATGCATCGTTAGATGTACAATGTACTGCAATATATACTTGTTGATTAGCATATACATCAAGATCATAGGTATATTCCGTCCATTCTACTGGTGCCTCAAGGAAAGTACCTTCTGATATAACTGTAAAATCTTCAACTGCAGTACCTGTAGTAGAAATTGCTACGCTAAATCTTTCTAAACCAAAATCGTCAGTAACTGATTTTGCCCACATTGAAAGCATGTTACCTGCAGATGATAACGTAATTTGCGGAGAAATTAACCAATCATCATTTGGACCTGATGGGTTGGTATCAGGCAAGGCATTAAAACATACAGCCATTTTATTACCTGTATGAGGTTCCCATCCATCAGTAAGGGCAGGGGTTGTTTGTGAAGGATTAAAGACTATGAACGACCCTACATATGTTGCATTTGTAAACTCAACATCCTGAACACCATATGACACAGCCATATCTCCATCAATAAGGCTGTAATCGCCTATGTTTTCAATTATAAAATCGTCATAACTTTCAAAGCTATCTTCAAATAGTGTCACTTGCGCATTAGCAGTAAATAATGAGCCTAATACTAAAGCTCCAGTAAGTAATTGTTTTTTCATTTGATTTATGATTTAAAGTTTTTTGTAAAACTCAAAAATACTAAAAAAATAGTTTAGTACCACTATAATGTTAGCAATAATGGGTGCTAGCAAATAAATTAATAGCTGTATATGTATGAGTTAAGGTAATGAGTTATTTTTTAATTAGTTCAATTATATCATATTATACAACACCTCTTTTGGTATGCTAGCATGGAATAAACTATTGTTCAGATTGTTAAAATCAATAACTTTTATTACACAAATTATGAGTTTCGTGCTTTAGATGTCCGAACGCGCCATAAGGTAATAATCAGCAATCACCAGTGCAGCCATCGCTTCAACTATTGGTATTGCTCTTGGCACAACACAGGCATCGTGTCTACCCCTGCCCTGCATGGTTACAATTTCGCCATTCGTATTTATTGTTTCTTGGGCTTGCATTAAAGTAGCTACGGGTTTAAAGGCAACCCTAAAGTAAATATCCATACCATTACTAATACCACCTTGTATGCCTCCAGATAAGTTTGTTTTTGTAGTGCCATCTGTATTATACAAGTCGTTATGTTCGCTACCTTTCATTTTAGCACCACAAAAGCCACTACCATATTCAAAACCCTTTACAGCATTGATGGATAGCATTGCTTTGCCCAGTTCGGCATGCAGTTTATCAAAAACAGGTTCTCCCAAACCTTTAGGAACATTTTTAAGTACGCAAGTAATAGTACCGCCTACGGTATCGCCTTGTTTTTTAACCTCTTTAATATGTTCCTCCATTTTTTTAGCAGTTGCAATATCGGGGCAACGTACAGCATTTGTTTCTGTTAAACTAAAATCTAAGGCTTGATAGGGTTTATCAATAAAAATTTCACCTACTGATGATACGAATGCATTAATACTAATTTCGGGTAACATTTGCTTGGCAATAGCACCTGCCACTACTCTGCTTACCGTTTCGCGTGCCGAACTTCTGCCACCCCCTCTGTAATCTCGTATTCCATATTTTTGGTCGTACACATAATCGGCATGCGATGGTCGGTACACCTCTTTAATATGCGAATAATCGGCACTTTTTTGGTTTACGTTAGGTATGGTAAAGCCAATTGGTGTCCCTGTAGTTTTGCCCTCAAACAAACCCGATAAAAATTGTACCGCATCAGGCTCTTTACGTTGAGTTACAATAGCCGATTGCCCTGGTCTGCGCCTATTCAATTCATGTTGTATGGCTTCAATGTCTATAGTTACACCTGCAGGACAACCATCTATAATACCCCCCAGTGCTTCGCCATGCGATTCGCCAAAGGTTGTAAGCTTAAATAATGTACCAAATGTATTGCCTGCCATGTTATATTTTTTTTGAAGTTCTACAAATATATGCGTTAATACTGTATTTATAAAGCACGCTTTAACCTTTAAATAATCCTAGCTTTACAATGTATTTTATATTAAAACGTTAATTGCACCTACTCTATTCCTCAAGAAGCAGTATTTGAGTAAATAATGCTAACCTAATTAGCAATTACCTTAACATCTGTAAAAAAATCAATCCATAACTAAGAATTATGATTTTATGAACGTGAATATGTATTTAAAATATATATTTTTGAAAATTATCACATCTCTTTATGCAAATAGAAGAAAACGCCGAGGACAGGAAAGAGCTGTACCACTACCAAAAGGAAGATATTAATGCCATATTTGATAAGTTTGAAGGACGTGCCAACAACTATCATTTACTTTACCAATTGCCTACAGGAGGTGGTAAAACGGTAATATTTTCTGAAATAGCCCGACGCTATATTGAAAAGTACAACCAAAAAGTACTGGTACTAACGCACAGAATAGAGCTTAGCAAGCAAACATCGCAAATGCTGGAAAGCTTTGGCGTGAAAAATAAGGTTATAGATAGCAATATTAAGGATTTGGATGACCATGAAGATTATTCGTGTTATGTAGCCATGGTGGAAACCTTAAATAATCGACTTAAGGATAAAAAATTCGTAATGGATTATGTAGGGCTTGTTATTGTAGATGAGGCACACTATAACTCTTTTAGAAAACTGTTTGCTTATTTTAAGAGTTCCTTTTTTTTAGGGGTTACAGCAACACCTTTAAGCTCTAACATTGATTTACCAATGTACGAAACATACGATGAGCTTATAGTGGGCGAGCCCATACAGTCGTTAATAGATAAAGGGTATCTTGCTAAAGCAGCAATGTATGGTTACGATGTAGAGTTAACATCATTAAAACTTGGTATTAATGGCGATTACACCGTAAGCTCTTCAGACGAACTGTACTCGCGCACGGGCATGCAAGATTTATTACTACAATCGTACGAAAACAGAACTAAAAATAAAAAAACACTGATATTTAATAACGGTATTAATACATCGTTATACGTATACGAAACATTTAAATCTGCAGGATACGATATAAGGCATTTAGATAATAAAACGCCCGAAGAGGAGCGCAGAAACATACTTAGTTGGTTTAAAAACACGCCAAATGCTATTGTAACATCAGTATCCATATTAACTACAGGTTTTGATGAGCCTACGGTAGAAACTATTATACTTAACCGAGCCACACGATCGTTAACCCTATATTTCCAGATGATTGGCAGAGGTTCGCGTAAACTTCCAAACAAAGAAACCTTTACGGTTATTGATTTGGGGAACAATGCGCAGCGGTTTGGTTTATGGAACGACCCTGTGGACTGGCAGTATATTTTTAAACACCCTGAACGGTTTTTAGAGAACATTCGTACAGATACTGATATCGAGAATCAGCACGTATATGTTATGCCCGATGATGTTAGGGAGAAGTTTAAAAATACCGATGATATTAACTTTGATATGGAAGAGGAGTATACACTTGCAATGGATGAAAAACGAAAACCACGAACGGTTATAGAAAAATCCATACGACAGCACGCCATGATGTGCCTAGAAAATACAGAGAGTATACCCGAAGCACGGAAACTAGCTAAAGAACTAGGGCAGGATATTGAATACCGCGTAAAGCAATATGCAAAACTACTGGCAAAAACTACCAAAAATTACAAGCAATGGCTTATAGACGATTATAAGCACAAACTTAATTTAATGATTGGTAAACTCTATATTGAATATTATGCCTAAATCTTTAAAAAAATTGGCATCAAACCGCAGTTTCTAAAAATAAACAAGCAATAGTTATTTACTAAGGTATTAATTATTTACACTAAGCCATGAATTTGGGCATATTGCAACAGAATTATGGTTTTAGCATCTTTAATTTTGCCATTAGTTATCATTGCCTTCGCTTCTTCAAACGGAATTTCTAATACTTCAATGTCTTCCTGCTCATTTTCGGCACCACCACCCTCACTAGTCTTCATAGTGTCAGCATAAGCTGCTACAAAAAAATATAATATCTCGGTAACCGATCCAGGAGACATATATACCTCCATTACTTTTTCAACTTTACTAAGGGTATAGCCTGTTTCCTCCTCTGCTTCAATTCTAATACATTCCTCTGGATTTTTATCATCCAACATTCCTGCACAAGCTTCAATCATCATACCATCGGTATTTCCATTAAACCACGTAGGTATGCGCAATTGCCTAGTAAGTATTACGGTTTTTTTGGTGGTATTGTATAATAAAATTACTGCCCCGTTACCTCGGTTGTATACTTCTCGAGTTTGCTCTTGTATTGTACCATCTTTTAATTGGTATTCAAACTTAACCTTGTTGAGTTCTCCCCAGCTATCCGATAATGTTTCGCTGGAAAGTAATTTTATAGTACTGTTGTTGTTTTGCATAGTTATAATTTAGTGCTGCAAATAAAATTTTGGGTTTATAATGTAATATGGTATAAAACAAATAGCTATCGTAGCTCCTTTTCCATAACGTAATCCTCCATTAAATATCCACTACCAATATCTATATCCTCCACTCCTACTTTTACAAAGCCCGTTTTATTGTAAAAATTAAGAGCTGTATTAAAACGATTTACATTGAGTGTTACAATAGTATTACCCACTTTACTGGCTTCGCGCTCTATAGCTCGTAACAATTGCGCACCAATACCTTTTCCCTGCAAGTTGGGTAACACGTATAACTTATGTATTTTGGTAGTATTTGGTTTGCAATTAAGCTCGTACGATGCAAAACCAAAATACTGTTTATCATCTTTAATCAGCAAAAACTCATGCCCTTTTACTTCGAGCTGTGCTGTAATTGATTTCGGGCTGTACATCATACCAAACATATATTCCAGTTGAGCGGCAGATAATATATCTTTATAGGTTGGCTCCCAAACTTGGTTAGCCAGTTTATTTATTAGAACGACATCTTTTAAGGAGGCTTTAACAATTTCCATATGTATTATTTTTAACTAAAACCCTTGAATTTATTAGTGATACAATGAATTGTAAAGATAATAAAAAAATAGTGGCACAGTAATTGAAAGTTATAGATAGCAAACACAAAAACTGAATTTTAAGGCACTAAAATAACACAACGATGAGAACGAAAATAAACTATATTGCCTTATTTGCTTTACTTTTTGTAAATCAAATTTTTGCACAAGATGTTACTACGGTAACGGCAAATAGTTATGATATTAGTGATAATCTAGATTTAACTGCCGTTGCATCGATATTTGGAGATTCGAGGGATTTAGAAGATTTTGAAAGAAAGCTCAATGACCCTAACATACAGATATCGAACTTAGATTTAAATAATGATAACAGAGTTGACTACTTGCGTGTAATTGAGGTAACCGAAAACAACACCCACTTAATAATACTACAATCGGTACTAGGTATAGATACCTTTCAGGATGTAGCTACTATTGAAGTGGAGCGTGACAGACAAAATAATGTACACGTACAAGTAGTTGGCGATGTGTATATGTATGGACCTAATTATATTTACGAACCCGTTTATGTAAACCGACCGTTAATATACGATGTATTTTGGGTAAGCAGCTACCGCCCTTACTACTCGCCTTGGTATTGGGGCTACTACCCTACCTATTATAGCTATTGGAACCCCTACCCCGTGTACCGATACCGAAACAATTTACACATACATATAAATAACAGAAACAGGTACAATTATGTGTATAACAGACGTAGTAGTCGTGCCATTGCATTGCACAATTCCAGAAGAGCAAATGCTTACGAAAGACAATACCCTGACAGGGCTTTTGCCAGAAGAACAAGCCTTAATAACAGATATGTATTGGAACAAAGCAGAGGCAGCTACAGCGTAGGTACCCGAACAAGTTCGTCACGAAATACATATAACAGTTCTTCCAGAAGTACAAATACCAATGCTACACGAACCAATTCGGTTAGAAATAGCAATATAAACCGTAATAGTGTTAATAGTTCCAGACGTTCTTCAGATAACCAAAATTCGTCTACAACTCGCAACTCATCTTCAAGAAGAAATAGTAATAACACTAGTACCTCACGTTCGTTAAACCGAAATCAAAACGCGAGAAGTTCTTCCTCAAGAAACAGAACAGATACTTCTGGCTCAAGAACAACCACACGACGCAGTACTACACCAACCACTACAAGGTCATCTAACAACGGAACATCGAGATCCTCTAGCAGTACCCGAAGCGGTTCATCCAGAAGTAACCGAAACTCGTCTTCAAGATCAAGAGGATAAAAACATATAACATTCAGCCAAAAAAGCACCGTACTACTACGGTGCTTTTTTATTACTATACTAATCCATCTACATCGCTCAAACCATACATTAACAAACATTAGTAGAACTTTAGTAGAGCATTAAAACATGTTTATCCACTTAGTTAGTAGTTTTGTATTGTAATTATTTACTAACCATAAAAATTTAAAATAATGAGCAAGAAAGTAGCTATTTTAGCAACAAATGGATTTGAAGAAAGTGAATTAAAATCGCCTAAGCAAGAACTAGACAAGCAAGGTTGGACAACACACATTGTAAGTTTAGATCACGGAAGCATTAAATCATGGTCTGGCGAAAACTGGGGAGATTCTTACCCTGTAGATAAAACAGTAGATGAAGTATCTGCATCAGACTATAATGCGCTGTTATTACCAGGTGGTGTAGCCAACCCCGATTTGTTAAGACGAAACGAAAAAGCTGTAAACTTTACAAGAGATTTCTTTAAGCAAAAAAAACCTGTAGCAGCAATTTGCCATGCACCACAATTGTTAATTGAGGCGGAAGTTGTAGCAGGTAGAGAACTTACATCGTTCCCATCAATCAGAAAAGATTTAGAAAATGCAGGAGCAAAATGGGTAGATAAAGAGGTAGTAGTAGACGAAGGTTTTGTAACAAGCCGTAGCCCTGAAGATTTAGATGCCTTTAATGCTAAACTAATTGAGGAAATAAGAGAAGGAAAGCACGAAGAGCAACACGCATAACATTAGTAAATATGCATCCGAATACTAAAAGCCTTTATACATTGTGTATAAAGGCTTTCTTATTTATATTTATCATATTAAAAATACATTATGAAACTAAAAACATTACTACTACTTACACTGCTAACCATGAGTTTACAAACCAATGCACAACTAAAAGCTGTACCATACAACGATGAAAATCAGAAATTAAATGGTTACGGTATAGCCCCAGCAAACCCCACCGCCGAGACACCTGGCATACTAATACTCCCAGCCTGGAGAGGCATTAATGCCCACTCCAAAAGAGTAGCAAAACAATTAAGCCAATTAGGGTACTATGCTTTTATTGCCGACATATATGGCGAAGGCAACTACCCTACTAATACTAAAGAAGCAGGCGAAAGAGCAGGTTACTACAAAAGCAACCCCAAACTGTACCAAAAACGTATTATGCTGGCTATGAACGAGCTTATTAAACAAGGTGCAAGCCCCGAAAATATTGTAGTAATAGGGTACTGTTTTGGTGGCACAGGAGCACTAGAAGTAGTAAGAGCAAAAATGGCTGTTAAAGGCGTGGTATCATTTCATGGTGGCTTGGGTAAAGATGCTAATAGAGAAAACAAAAAGATAAAATCGAAAGTATTAGTACTGCATGGTGCTGACGACCCATATGTATCGAGACAAGAAATAGAAGCCTTTGAGCAAGAAATGCGCGATGGTAATGCCGATTGGCAAATGATATACTATGGCAATGCAGTACATGCTTTTACCGAAGCGGAATTGGGAACAGACAACTCAAAAGGTGCTGCATATAACGATATTGCTAACAAAAGAAGTTGGGAACACTTAATGTTATTTTTAAACGAAACCCTTAACGAATAGGATTATATTTTTTTAACAATTATTTTTTGTTAATTATATTATTTATCATTTATATTTGTTTTGCTATAATTATCCGACAAGCAGAAACAGGGATATAAAATACTGAAAGTAAGCGCCATCCAATTAATTAATTCATCATGAAAAAAATTTCTTTGCTCATCTTTGGGCTACTTTTCTTTGTATCATGTTCTAATGATAACGAAGATGTAACAACTACTAACGGAAACAACAACACCACTGTTACTAACAATTACCAAGCAAAATCAGGCAACAACCTAAAACCCCTGTACCAAGCCATGACGGCATCAAAAAGGTATACTGATTATGATGCTGCTATTAAATTGTTTACCGCTAAAATGCGTTTTACAGGCAATACCGCTCAAATTAATACCGAAGCAAAACTACTGGGCTGGATAAATACCAATATAGCGCTTACAAGTTTTAACAACTATACAGAAGCCGAAACAGAGTGGAATAGTATTAAAAAATCGGGAGAACAGTTGATTACAGACAATCAATTATTTTTCCAGACTTTAGCAGGCTCTCAAACACAAGATTTTGTTGTTTTATTACCCGAACCAGACGTAGTACCCGCTTCAAACCCCTGCATGGAGGCTTGTGGAGATGTTCTCGACTTAACAGTTGAAAATGCACAAACAACCTTGACGAATTCAATGATAAACGGAGCTACCGAATACGTTGCCACAGGCAACGGTGCCGCTTTTTCGGCTACAATAGCTACGGCAACTACGTTATTTAAAATACAAACTGGAATAGCTGTGGAAACATACGCTGATTGCATTCTTGCGTGCCTGTAACTTCAAAAATTAACGTGCATGTACAAAAAAAATCTATTAATATATATTGCTTTGCTTTTTTGTGGTTGTGGTAACGGTTTCTCACAATCGTTAACAACTGAAAGTACAACTACAAAAACCGATAGCATTTATAACGCAAAGTATAAGGAGTTTTATGAGAAGTTTTTAAATTATTATTGTTCAGAGCCTAATTTAAAAATGCGAAGGCTGTCTTATGAGTTCAAAAAAAAAATGAACTATAATGGTAATGACTTTGATATAATGTTACGTGGTTTGACTTGGGTAAAAGAGAATATTGACCGAACAGAATTTTCGAGCATAGAGGAAGCAGAAAGTGAATGGCAAGCCTATATAGACGCAAAAATGATAGATTGGAAAGAAAATTATGAATATCATAAATATTACGGAGAGTTTATAATGAAACATATTGATGTGTTTAAAGATGTGGTAAAAGATGTAAGAGCAAACCACCAAAGAACCACCAATCCTTGGCTCTTTGAGTAATAAAAAGCCAGAGTTAATACTCTGGCTTTTCTATCTAAAAAATTAAAATATATCCAATGCTAAAAAAATCACATTTTATCTGCTTCTTTTTATTTTTAATATGTAGCAGCGTTGCTTTTTCTCAAGAAATTTCGCCTTATTACCATATTTTGAAAAAGCAAGACTCAACTTTGGAAAATATTGGTTCGTACGATGAAGTTTACAAAGAATTAAAATCGCTTTATCTGAATCAACTTGATACCGAATCGTATAAAAGAAAAGCAAGGTTAAGGAATAAATTTTTTAGGAAAATGAATTACAAAGGTGACATTTCTGAAATAGCATTAGACCCTATACCATGGATTGAAAAAAATTATTTTGTGACAACTTTTACCAATATTGAGGAGGCAAAATCAGAATGGGAGATATATCTAACTGCACAGAAGGAAGACCGTTTAGAAAATGAGAAATACTACAAACTTCAGGTTGCTGCACTTATGAAATTCGGACCTAAAATAATAGTCAGTCTTATGGAAGATATTGTACTTTATCATCCTGATAAACTAAAACCATAATCATCAAAAGATATAAAAATAAAATAAAAAGCTGGAGTTTATACTCTGGCTTTTTATTTTTTGCACAATTAAGATTAAGTAATATATTTACTAAAATAAATTTTCTATGAAAAAAATATTGTTGCTGCCACTATCACTATTTGTACTATCGTGTAGTACCACACAGCTTGCACAGCATAAAGATTATGCAAAAGCAGATGTTGCAAAATACATGAATACTATTACGCCTGCTGATTTAGAAAAGCATTTGTACATAGTAGCTTCTGATGAAATGGAAGGGCGCGACACGGGGCAACAAGGGCAAAAAAACGCTGGAAAATACCTAATAAGCCAATACGAGGCAAACGGCATCTCTTACCCTACAATTGCAGATGGTTTTTACCAAAAAGTACCTTCGGAATTTATGGTGCGTAATTTTAGCCCTCGTTTAAACGACTCCGAAAATATATGGGCTTTTATACAAGGTACCGAAAAACCAGATGAAATATTGGTAATATCGGCACATTACGACCATGTTGGTATGAAAAATGGCGAGGTATACAATGGTGCCGACGATGATGGCTCGGGTACAGTATCGTTACTAGAAATTGCTCAGGCATTTATGGAAGCCAAAAAAGAAGGCTACGGACCAAAACGCTCTATATTATTTTTGCATGTTACTGGAGAGGAGTATGGTTTGCACGGTTCGCGCTACTATAGCGAAAATCCACTATTCCCGCTAAAAAACACCATAGCTAACCTAAATATTGATATGATTGGTCGTAGGGATGTTGAGCATAAAAACAATGGGAACTATGTATATGTTATTGGTTCGGACAGATTGAGTACGGATTTGCACAATATTAATGAGGCTGCTAATGCTAAATATACCCATTTAGAACTGGATTATACGTTTAACGACAGAAACGACCCCAATCAGTTTTATTACCGCTCAGACCATTACAATTTCGCAAAAAAAGGTATTCCAATTATATTTTACTTTAATGGTGTACATGCCGACTACCACCAACCTACAGATACGCCCGATAAAATTGAATACGACTTATTAGCAAAACGTGCACAACTTGCTTTTGTAACTGCTTGGGAACTGGCTAATCGTGACGAACGCCCCGTAGTAGATAAAGATGGAAAATAATAGTGTTACTTGTAATTGGTTATAAAAAAAGTACCTTAAAATAAAAAGACTCCGTTATTGGAGTCTTTTTGTTTTTTTAGAGAAATTATTTGAAACAAACAACATGAGTTTGTTCTTTTTATTTTTTATTAAAATATCCCAGTTAATAATTATGCCTGTTATACATATTGTCATTAATATGCCTAATAACGATACATAAATAAAATCGTTCAGACTATAAATTTCTGATACTTTATCCGAGAAAAAATACAAGGATATAAAAAACACAATAATAGAGAGTACTAGCGAGAATAGTTTCATAACCTTTTACTTTTAAATGAACAAAGCCTTTTTTTGATTGACAAATAAGAAACTATAAACTGAAAAACGTGTATTTTATTATTAATTAGTCAGTTAAAGTATAAATATTACCAATACCTTACACTACAAATGTAAGTATTTTTTAATAACAAACTACAAAAAAGCACTTTTTTTATTAACTAATGTTTAAAGTTTTTAACAATTTGTTGCACAAAACTACTATTTATGCAATAAAAAAGCAGGGTAATATAACCCTGCTACAGTTTATAAATTTAACTAAGAAAATGGTTTTATTTTTGTAAAAGAGTATCTATTGTAACTTTCATAGCTGCAATAGTTTCCTTTTGCGCCTCTATAGTTTTTAGCAGAGCCTCTTTTTCTGCTTCGTAAACAGGAGTTTCAGGTTCCGCAACTTCTGCTGTTGTATTTCCGCTAGTATACCCTTTATATTTTAGGTATAAATCCTGCGTAATAAATTCGTCGAGTGTAAGCTTAAATTCTTCACAGATTCTTTGCATCACTTCTATCTTAGGGTACGAAATACCTCTAATGTAAGTTCCTACAACGCTTTTCTTCAATCCAAACTTAGCACCAAACTCATCTTGCGACAAAAAATTATTTTCGCACAAATATTTGATATTTAATCCAATAAAGTTTTTCATTTTTAATATTAATAATATATTTGTAGATAATTAATCGTTTAAACAATTTAATTTCTAATCCTTATCTTTATAAATATAAAGAAATTTATTGCAAAAATATAATTTATGACAGTAAGTGACTTGTTAAAAGAAAGAAACAGAATGATTTTAGAACGTTATCACCAACTAAAACAGCTAAAAATGAAAAGTAATGACGCTAAAAAAATTATCAGTACTGAGTTTAATAACCTATCTCTATCTACAATTGATCAGGTTATATATAACAAGAACTATTCTAATAGTCCATATTCTAAAAAATAGGTACTTATAAAAGCAAAACTATAAAATACTACTGCTAATCTATTTATTTTATTATAGTTAACTGGTTATTAAACAACAATACACCTTTACAATTTATGAGTTTAAAATACTTTTAAAAGATCTTTTAGCTTTCTCATATTGTAGTATACTAAAGTCATTATTGAAAGGTGCTGTAATCAAAATTTAACATTTGGTACGTAAACGTTTAGAGTATTAATTAAGAAAAGGTTAAATTATACCGACGTATATAAACTTTAAGATAACCTTAGTACTCAGAGCCTATAGTAATGCCTAATTTAGTGGTGTAACAAAGGAAAAACAATATAAGTTGTTACCTTGTTATAGTACTAAAATATTTTAATAACTTAAAAAGATAAATGATGAGCAATACGAAAGTAGTAGCGGGCGTTGCCGCAGGAATTGCAGCATTAGCAGTAGTAGGAATAGTATTAAAGAAAAAAGGACATCTTGACGGACTATCTGCGAAAGCAGATGAACTAGGTAGTGATATTAAAGAGCGCTTTGCTAGCGTAAAAGACTATGCCCGTAAAAGGTTTGATGAAATAACACAAAAGGGAAGAGAAACTACTGAGGTAGCCCCAAAAGTAATAGAAACAAATGTATAAACAAGTATTATAAACTTGTTAAAATACTAAGTAAGATGGTTTTTCTGTAACAGGGAAGCCATCTTTTTTTTTAAATTTATACAAAATAAATTCTATGAAAAAGTGCATTGGTATAGTTGTAATGGGCATACTGCTATTTTTTAGCTGTAAACCACAAAAAAGTATTCAGAATCAATCATCTATTGCAAAGAAGGAAAATCCTACACAACTGGGCGACACGGTACGCATAGCCAATGACGAACTGGAATATGAAGTTATAATTATAGATCCTGGATTTAACGGATGGTTGGCATCCAGAGCGCAACGCAGAGGCTACTATGAGCAACCTTACTTAGAAATAAAAAACCAACGTTGGGTTACCGAGTGGAATATACGTGCCCGCACGCCACAACGCTATGGAAATTTATATTTAATGGAGATAGATTACAGACCTCAAATAGACTATGGTTACGAGGTAAATTATCTGCTTTATAATTACTTGGTATACTTTCAGCAAACCAACAAACAAAGGCTTGGCGGGGTTGTACCTGAGTTTTAAAACTGGTATCTTTGCTAGGAGGTATTTATTATGGAAAAACTAAAAAAACGTTGGGGCATAACAAGTAATTTTCAGCTTGTAGTTATTTTTATAGTGTTTGCTATTACAGGTTCAACATCAGCATACTTATCAAAACCTGTATTAGGGTACATGAATATAACTAAAGATACCCTACCATTATATATTTACATTCCGTTGTACCTAATACTCATTTTTCCGATATACCAAGTACTGCTTGTATTTTTCGGATTTATATCAGGACAGTTCAAATTTTTCTGGAATTTTGAAAAACGAATGCTTAAAAGCATAGGACTAGGATTTCTATTTAAAAAATAAAAAAGCCCCACTTGTAAGTGGGGCTTTTAGTTTATTGCTTTTTAAGCTTCGACTTATAATTCTTTTTAAGTTTTTCCAACTTTGGAGTTATCACCGCTTGGCAATAAGGTTGGTTTTGGTTTTGTGCATAATAATCCTGGTGATAATCTTCGGCAGCATAAAACGTACTAGCTTCAGATACTTTAGTAACTATTATTTTACCAAATATGTTCTGTTCTGTAAGTAGTTTAATAAAATTCTCAGCAGCTACCTTTTGCTCTGGAGTAGTGTAAAATATTTCGCTTCGGTACTGGGTTCCTACATCTGCCCCTTGTCTGTTCAACGTAGTGGGGTCGTGTGTAGCAAAAAACACTTCAAGTAAATCCTCATAAGCTACCTCATCCGGATTAAATATTATTTTAATCGCTTCGGCATGCCCTGTAGAACCACTACACACTTCTTTATAGGTCGGATTCTCTACTGTTCCTCCTATGTAGCCCGAAACTACTTCGGTAACTCCTTTTAAATCGGTAAAAAAAGCTTCGGTACACCAAAAGCATCCGCCAGCAAAAATGGCGGTTTCAGTTTTTGTATTCTCCATTATATTTGTGTTTTCTTTTTGGTCATTTAGTATATCGTCTTCCGCTATCGAATTTTTAGTATTCGATTGGCATGAAAATGATATCATTGTTAGTAATATTACTGTTGCTCTATTCATAATTAAGTTCAAAATTAATGATTCGTATTTGTAATTAAAGTTTGGTTAACGAAACTTTACAACAATTACACACGAAATATTGTGCCAAAAAAGCTGTATTGTTTTTTAAATTGTTTGTTTCTTTGTGAAAACTGTATGCATGATACAAGCAAAAAATATACATAAACATTACGGCAACCTGCATGTTTTAAAAGGGGTAAGCCTACACATAAAAAAAGGTGAAATTGTAGCTATAGTGGGCGCATCGGGTGCTGGAAAAACAACACTATTACAATTGCTGGGTACGCTGGACAGACCTAGTAAAGAAGAAGATACATTGTTACTAATTAATAACGAGAATGTATTGGATATGAAGGATAAGGTGCTATCTCGTTTTCGGAACCTGCAACTGGGGTTTATATTTCAGTTTCATCAATTACTCCCTGAATTTTCTGCGCTCGAAAATGTTTGCATACCTGGTTACATTGCCAATAAATCTAAAAGTGAAATAGAAACCGAAGCAAAACGATTATTGGAATACCTGGGGCTCTCGCACCGTATTAACCACAAGCCTGGCGAATTATCGGGTGGAGAACAGCAACGTGTGGCTGTAGCTAGAGCGTTAATTAATAATCCTGCTGTAATTTTTGCCGATGAGCCTTCGGGTAATCTTGATACGGCATCGGCTGAAAACCTTCATAAACTATTTTTTAAACTTCGTGATGAAATGGGACAAACTTTTGTAATTGTTACCCACAACGAAGAATTAGCTAATATGGCAGACCGAAAACTGGTAATGAGTGATGGTAAAATAATACAACAGTAACCAAGTATTTATCAAGCAATACAACTAGCGTAAAATAATTATTTAAAAGCTTTAGCTTATTTCATGACAACAAAAATAGTAGCAAACGAGCTAAAAGAATTTTTAGACGAAAAGGTAATATTGTATAATAAACCTGATTTTATTGAATCGGATCCGATACAAATACCCCATTTATTTACCGAAAAAGAAGATATTGAAATAGCGGGATTTTTGGCTGCTACCATTGCATGGGGTAATCGTAAGATGATTATTAACAATGCGCATAAAATGATGAACCTGATGGGTAACAGTCCATATGATTTTATAATGAATCATAAAGAGCATCATTTAGAGTCGTTAGCCACTTTTGTACACCGTACATTTAACGGAACCGACTTTACTACATTTGTAAAAGCATTAAAAAACATTTATACTAAACATAACGGGCTCGAAGCAGTATTCGAGAAAAGCCTAACCAGTAATAGCCTACAAAAAAGCATACACGAGTTTAAAAAAGTATTTTTTGAAATTGAACATGCACAGCGTACTCAAAAACATGTATCAGATCCCTTAAAAGGCTCAGCAGCCAAGCGTATTAATATGTTTTTACGTTGGATGGTACGTAACGATACTACAGGGGTAGATTTGGGTATTTGGAAAAGCATACCGCCTGCAGCCCTCTCCTGCCCGCTGGATGTGCATAGTGGTAACGTAGCCCGAAAACTAGGCATACTTACCCGTAAACAAAACGATGCCAAAGCGTTAGCTGAATTAGATGTACAATTGCGCTTAATGGATGCTAATGATCCTGTTAAATACGATTTTGCACTATTTGGTTTGGGTGTATTTGAGAAGTTTTAAAAACTAAATTTCATTTTTGCTATTAAATGTGCCTATTAAATTAGCATTAGTATAATTTTATTAAATTGCATTCTTTAATACCTGCATATTTTACATGGACAATACTCCTACTAGCACTCCCGAAGCCAAAAAGCTAATTAGCCTATGGCAAGCACTTATTCCTATTATACTCCTTATTATAATATTAGCCTATAACGTTTATGTTTATGGCGATGATGCCCTTAGCGGCTCTAACCAATTTGTTTTGCTTATTGGTGGGGCAATTGCAGCTATTGTAGGGTTTGCCAACAAGATACCCTATACAAAAATGCTCGAAAAGGTATCTAAAAACATAAAATCAACCGCAGGAGCCATATTAATACTACTACTGGTAGGCGCGCTTTCGGGTACATGGTTACTTAGTGGTATTATCCCCGCCATGATATACTATGGCTTGCAAATACTCAATCCCGATGTTTTTTTACCTGCCTGCGTAGTAATATGCTCCATAATATCCATTGCAACAGGCAGCTCATGGACAACCTCGGCAACCGTAGGTATAGCCTTAATTGGTATTGGTAATGCTATGGGTATTAACTCGGGTATGGTAGCTGGTGCAGTAATATCAGGCGCTTACTTTGGCGACAAAATGTCGCCCCTATCCGATACTACCAACCTTGCCCCTGCTATGGCAGGCACCGATTTGTTTACGCACATCCGTTATATGGCATTTACCACCGTACCTACGTACATTATAACACTAATTATTTTTGTAGTTCTGGGCATTACACAAACTACATCGGGCACCGCCGATGCTCCAGAAACGCTAGCAGCAATAAAAGAAAGTTTTACCATAAGCGGATGGTTATTTATTGTTCCACTTATTGTTATACTACTCATCGTAAAAAAAACTGAACCCCTTATAGCCCTTATGTTGGGCACATTATTGGGTGGGTTATTTGCGCTTATATTCCAACCCGAACTCGTAGCCAAAATAGGAGGCTCAAACATACTAAACTTTACATCGGGGTATAAAGGTGTAATGAATGCTATTACGGTAGAAACCACTGTACCTACTGATAACGAAATGCTGCAAGGACTGTTTACATCGGGTGGTATGAAGAAGATGATGGGAACCATTTGGCTCATACTATGTGCTATGGTTTTTGGTGGTGTTATGGAAGCTATTGGTGCGTTACGTACCATTAGTAATGCATTACTAAAAGTAGCAAAAGGTATATTTGGGTTATTTGCGAGTACCGTTGCTAGTTGCGCCGTGCTAAATGTAACAGCATCCGACCAATATCTTGCTATTGTAGTACCTGGTAAAATGTTTGCTGATGCCTATAAGGAAAAAGGACTTGCTCCAGAAAACTTGAGCCGAACCATCGAAGATTCGGGTACCGTAACATCGGTACTAGTACCTTGGAATACCTGCGGTGCTTACCAATCGGGTGTATTGGGTGTTGGTACACTCGAATACGTACCGTATGCTTTCTTTAATATTATTAGCCCAATAATGACACTTATTTTTGCCGCTTTTGGTATTAAAATAAGAAAACTAATTAAAAAATAACACCACTATCGCAACAAAGTTGCAATTATTTAAATTCTATGCTTGCGTTACGATAATTATTAATAAATTTGCACCCACAAATTATTGCTAATGCAAAAAGAGAACTGTAACTGGTTTGCATCGTGGTTCGATACACCTTACTATCATATATTATATAAAGACAGAGACTGCACTGAGGCTCGTGTTTTTATGGACAATCTTACTAACTATCTTAACTTACCAGAAAACGCTAAAATACTAGATTTAGCATGTGGTAAAGGTAGGCACTCTATTTACTTAAACGAATTAGGATACGACGTTACGGGAGCCGATTTATCTGAAAATAGCATCGCAGCAGCCTCAAAATTCAGCAATGATACGTTGCACTTTAAGGTGCACGATATGCGTGAGCCTTTTGAGGAAAAATTTGATGCTATATTTAATCTGTTTACGAGCTTTGGCTATTTTAAGCACGACGAAGATAACCTTACCACACTAAAAGCAATGCGCAATAGCCTTACCGAATATGGTTTTGCGGTAATTGATTTTATGAATGTTGATTACGTATTAAACAACCTTGTACCCGAAGAAGTTAAAACAGTTGAAGGTATCGATTTTCATATAAAACGTTACTACGAAGACAATCATATTATTAAAGAAATAAATTTTTTGGATAAAGGTAAAGAACACCATTATACCGAGTGCGTTAGGGCACTAACCCGCAACGATTTTGAAACCATGATGGAAAAAGCAGGTATTTACCTGCTGGATGTTTTTGGTGACTATAAGCTACGCAAATTCCACAAAAATGAGTCGGGACGTTTAATTATGATTTTTAAGTAATGATGATATACATCCTTCCACTACTATCGGTAGTTTTGGGTTACGCAGTTGCTTTAATATTAAAGCCAAGCAACAAAAAGAGTATTAAACTACTATTGGCGTTTAGTGGTGCATTTTTACTTTCGCTTACCGTAATGCACCTGTTGCCCGAAGTGTATGAAAGCGTATTACGAGGGCATGAAGGGCACAATCATGGGCATAACCACAACCACAATAACCCAGTAGGGTTATTTATAATGATTGGGATAATATTCCAAATTATACTGGAGTATTTCTCTAAAGGTGCAGAGCATGGGCATGTACATGGGCAAGGGCATGAACACAGTAGCAGTATGCCATGGTTGTTATTTATTAGTTTGTGTATCCATGCATTGCTGGAGGGAATGCCAGTAAGCCATCATCACGATTTAGCTTGGGGTATTGCCATACACCACTTCCCTATTGCCATTATACTTACTGCTTTTTTTGTTAATTCGGGACTTAATAAAACAGCCATTTTATTGTTTATGGTGGCATTTGCTGTAATGACTCCTCTAGGTACTTTAATCTCAGATCAGTTATCGTTTATAAGCCGTTATTATACCGAAATATCTGCTATTGTAATTGGTATACTCTTTCATATATCATCTACAATAATATTTGAAAGTAGCGAAGGGCATAAATTTAATTTGGCGAAACTTTTAGTTATTATATTAGGCGTTATTATGGCATATTTTCTATAATTTTACGCTAAATGTAATTTAAGCATGTCTTTTACACGAACTACAGAGGAAAGCTCTAAATATGAACATCTAGAAAAAATGTCGGTAGCAAACCTGCTACACAACATTAACAACGAAGATAAAACCGTTCCGCTTGCTGTAGAAAAAGCATTACCACAAATAGAAAGCTTAGTAACCAAAATAATAACACAACTAAAAAAGGGTGGCAGGCTATTTTATATTGGTGCAGGTACTAGCGGACGTTTGGGTATTGTAGATGCCTCAGAGTGCCCTCCTACCTTTGGTGTTCCTTTTGATGTTGTTATTGGTATTATTGCTGGAGGCGATACCGCAATACGAAAAGCAGTAGAATTTGCCGAAGACGATAAAACCCAAGCTTGGCAAGATTTAAACGAGTACAGTATTACCAGTAATGATATTGTTGTAGGCATAGCAGCATCGGGTACTACCCCTTATGTAATTGGCGGATTGGAACAATGCAATGCTAATGGCATTGCTACAGGTTGCATTACCTGTAATGCAGGCAGCCCACTAGCAGCCGTAGCACAATACCCTATTGAGGTAGTAACAGGTGCTGAGTTTGTTACGGGAAGTTCCCGAATGAAAGCGGGTACAGCGCAAAAATTGGTACTCAACATGATATCTACAGCAGCAATGATTCAGTTAGGGCGCGTTAAAGGAAACAAAATGGTAGATATGCAACTTAGTAACCATAAGTTAGTTAATCGTGGTATACGTATGATAATGGACGAGCTAAACATTTCTGAAACCGAAGCCACTACCCTACTTAACAAACATAAAAATGTACGAACCGCAATAGAACATTATGCCAACAGATAGAAAAATATTGATGAAAGGACTTTCATTTATGGCGTGGGCAATACCCCTATTTTTTGTAGGTCCTACCATAATACACAGTTCCTTTAAAAATCAAGGGCACCCGCTTTACATACCCGTGCTAGGCTTGGGCATTATTTTTTGCCTGTTAGGCATGCTTATGTTTGCCAGAGGGATAAAAACCATAATGAAAAGTATGTTTGGATAAGGTAAACCGAAACTTTGCCGATGAAGCCTCAAAAAAATTAAATAATTCGAAATAATGAACCGATTATTATTATGTTTACCACTATTATTACTGTTGGCATCTTGTTACAACCAAGAAAGGGATTGTACCACGTTTAAAACAGGTAAATTTAAATTTGAATATGATATTGATGGCGAAAAAAAAGTAACTTACTTTGAGCGTAATGATAGTATAGAAATTGAAACGTTTGAAGGGAAAGTAGATACCTCATCAGTACGCTGGATAAATGATTGTGAGTATGTATTAAAAAAAATACACCCTAAAAATATGCAGGAGGAAAAAGCAGTACACATGAAAATTTTAACTACACAAGACGATTCGTACACGTTTGAATTTTCTATTGTGGGCGATACTAACAAACAAAAAGGAACTGTTACTAAAATAAATTAATATATAAACTATGGATTTTTTAGCCAATCCTGATACTTGGATATCACTACTAACACTAACATTTCTGGAAATTATACTCGGTATCGATAACATTATTTTTATATCTATTGTAACAGGAAAATTACCCGAAGAGAAAAGAAAACGCGCTACACGCATCGGTTTATTCCTCGCCATGTTTATGCGTATTGCCATGCTATTTGGTATTACCCTACTTATAGCCATGAAGGCATCGTTATTTGATATTAACTGGGGCTTTTTCAGCGCAAGTTTTACGGGGCAAGCACTCATACTGTTTTTAGGTGGACTATTCTTAATATACAAGAGTACCAAAGAAATTCGTGAAAAGGTAGACTATAAGGGTGAAGAAGAAAAATCGCTTGGCGAACAAGCCAAAAAGTCGTTCTCGAATGTAATTGTGCAAATATTACTTATCGACCTTATTTTCTCGGTAGATTCTATACTTACCGCTGTAGGTATGACTAACGGACTGGAAGGTGCGCTTTATATTATGATTACCGCAGTAGTAATATCGGTAGGTGTTATGATGTTATTTGCCGTACCTGTAGGCAAGTTTGTAAATGCCAACCCATCCATACAAATACTAGGGCTTGCCTTTTTAATTCTTATTGGGTTTATGCTAATTACAGAAAGTATGCACCTATCTAACGCTGAACTTGCAGGGCAACATGTTGGTGCGGTACCAAAAGGTTACTTATATTTTGCCATCGCTTTTTCGCTAGCAGTAGAATTTTTAAACATGAAAATGAGGAAGAAAAAACAATAAATAGTAAACTACAAATAGTAATAACCCCAGAAGCTGCCTAATATTAGGCGGCTTCTTTTTTTATCAATTTTACTATAAAATAACACTATTAACAATAAAACAATAATTAAAATCCTACATATCAGAATTATACTTAATTTTTAACATTTTAAAGCAAAAGTTAATTATTTCTTATAATTAGACTTCTAATGCATTTAAAACAGTTTTGTTTATCTAATTTTGATTAATGTTAAACAAAAAAATATAACTCATGAAAAATTTTACAAACGTATTTATGGTGTTACTTTCGCTTTTTAGTGTGGCGGCAGTAGCCCAAACAGCAAGGGTTCAAGTAATCCACAATTCTGCAGATCTTGCTGCAGAGGTGGTAGATGTATACTTAGATGATAACATCCTTATTGATAATTTCGAATTCCGTACTGCCTCAGGTTTTGTTGATATTGATGCTGGTGTGGAAATCTCGATTGATGTAGCACCTGCTAACAGTACATCATCTGCAGAAAGCCTTTACAACCTAACCACTACACTTATGGATGGCGAAACGTATATACTTGTTGCAAACGGTATTGTTAGCGATACAGGATATATGCCTGATCAACTATTTGAATTATCAGTATTTGCTGGAGCTAGAGAAACAGCAATGGGTGCTAATCAGGTAGATATGCTGATACACCATGGCTCAACAGATGCTCCTACGGTAGATGTTGTTGAAACAAGTGTACCTGTAGGTACTATACTTAATAATATATCGTACCCATCGTTTGATGACGCTTATTTAGAGTTAATAGAAGATGATTATATTATTGACATAACAGACGAATCTGGAGCTAATGTAGTAGCTTCGTACCAAGTACCATTAGCAGAGCTAGAGCTTGCTGGAAGTGCTATAACAGCTCTGGCAAGTGGTTTCCTAGACCCTTCTATGAATAGTAATGGTCCAGCATTTGGTATATGGGTAGCAACTGCTGCTGGTGGACCACTACTTGAACTACCATTAGCAACAGCTAAAGTACAGGTAATACATAACGCAGCAGACCTTGGTGCAACACCTGTTGATGTATATCTTGATGATGAGATGCTTATTGACAATTTTATGTTCCGTACGGCGAGTGCTTTTGTAAATGTACCTGCAGATACCCCAATATCAATAGATGTAGCGGGTGGCGGTAGTGCATCATCAGCAGACAGTATATACAACCTTACTACAACACTGGAGCCAGGAGGAACATATATAATTGTTGCTAACGGTATTGTAAGTGACTCTGGTTATAGCCCAGATAGTGCTTTTGAGTTATATGTTTATGATATGGGTAGAGAAATGGCAATGAACGGTGCAAATACTGATGTACTGGTATTCCATGGGGCTACAGACGCTCCTATAGTTGATGTAACAGCTAACGGAGTGGGAGTATTAGTAGATAATATTCAGTACGGCGAATTCGAAGAAAACTACCTTGAGTTGCCTACTGCAAACTATACGTTAAATGTTACCACACCAGACGATAACATAGTAATAGCAGCATACGAAGCTAATTTAGCCGACCTAAGTTTAGATGGAGCAGCAATTACAGTATTAGCCAGCGGTTTCCTTAACCCTGATGTTAATAGTAACGGTCCAGCTTTTGGGTTATGGGCTGCTACAGCTAATGGTGGAGCACTTGTTGAATTACCACAAATAACTACAGCAAGAGTACAAGTAATACACAATGCAGCAGATTTAGGTGCAGCAGTAGTAGATGTATACTTAGATGATAATATGCTGATTAATAATTTTGAATTCCGTACGGCAAGTGCATTTATTGATGCACCAGCTGGAGAGGCAATATCTATAGATGTAGCAGGTGCCGATAGTGCCTCTTCTGCAGAAAGTATTTATAACCTTACCACAACATTAACGCCAGGACAAACCTATGTACTTGTAGCTAATGGTATTGTAAGTGAAAATGGATACTCTCCTAGTACACCTTTTGAAATTTATGTATATGGCATGGGTAGAGAAACAGCTACAGATGGTGCAAATACAGATGTACTAGTATTCCATGGTGCTACTGATGCACCAATGGTAGATGTAACAGCAAACGGTGCAGGTATACTTGTGGATGATATAGAATATGGTGAATTTGAAGACATGTATCTTGAATTGCCTACAGCTAATTACGTACTTAACGTAACAACTGCAGATGGTGGTAGCACAGTAGCATCATACGAAGCAAATTTAGCTGACTTAAGTTTAAATGGAGCAGCAATTACAGTATTGGCAAGTGGTTTTCTTAGTCCTGGTGATAATAGTAATGGTCCTGGATTCGGATTATGGGCTGCTACAGCTACAGGCGGAGGTCTTGTAGAGTTAACAGCATTACCACTTAGTGTAACAGATTTTGAGAGTGATAATTTTGTAATATACCCTAACCCAGCATCGTCAACATTAACAATAAATGCACCATTTGCAGATACTGTTGATTATATTATTTACGATATGTCGGGTAGAAGTGTTATGAGTGCCAACACATCGGGCACTATAGATGTAAACGGATTGCAGAATGGTATGTATATGTTACAGCTAAATGCAAACGGTGTAACATCGCAACAAAAAATTGTAATTAGAAAGTAATAGTTTTTTTATATATGAGTGTTAAGAAGCTACCCTGTTAGCAATTGGTAGGGTAGTTTCTTTTAAAGAAGTTCCACTAAAAAAGGCGATAACTATAATGGTTATCGCCTTTTTATTATTGCAAACTATAATTTATTTAATCCAAACTCATGGTAATCTGTCCATCATCTTCCTCTTTCCCATCAGGGGTAGTATCGGCAGATAGTGTATCTTCATCTTTAACCTCCATCTCTTCAGGTATTTCTTCCTCTGGAGCTTCAAAAGGTAACGGTTCCAACAAGTTTATTTGCCGTACTTTATCCGTCGTAATTTGGTTACCCAGTGCCTTAATACCTTTTACAGCAATAAAATCTTCCAAACTAGTAACCAAAGCCTCTTTTTGTACCCCTCTAACTTTGGAGAATATAATCTCAGCAACAGGACGGTAATCCGTAGATACAATTTCGAGTTGCGAGTTAGGATGTTCGGTAATAAATACTTCCTCTTTGTTTTCGTTTTCTATTAAAAAGCGTTTTACGTAATAGCGCTCCTTCTCACCATCGTAATATATAGCAGAAATTGGTTTTTTGGGCACCCACTTTTCCAATACTATCATACCATCGTCAAAATGTGTAGTAAGTTCTGGTATAATTGTTTTTACTTTACCCGACTGATTTACAATTAACAACCTATCGTTAGCACGGAACTCTCCAAGTAGTTCTCCTCTACCCTCTACGTTAAGGCGTTGTACCGTATCGTCAAACCAAATACGTCGTGGTTTTAAGGTAGAAATCCCTTTTTCTTTCAGTTCTATCTTACGTATAGGGTATTTGGTAACCGTATTACCACGCGAAGCACGTCCTTTAATACCAATATCGGCAAAATCAATTTCAAATTTCAGTTTTTTAATGCTGCCTACCTGACGCAATAATACAGTTACTACTTCGGCCTCCCCATTAGGATTGCCTGAAAAATATAGTACCTGTGAGCCTTTTGTACCTGTAGTTAAATCGTACAGTTTATCACGGGTTATTGCAGTAACATTAAACCGTTTTACATAGGATGGTCCTGGTTTACCGTCACGATAAATCATATTATAGGTAGTACGCTTGTCGCTCTTATCAAAAATAGATATGTATATAATATCTTTCCCTACAAAGGTTTTTACGTCTACTTTGGTAACCATCATGCTACCATCGCGTAAAAAAACAATAACATCATCAATATCACTACAATCAGCTACGTATTCGTCTTTTTTTAAACCTGTACCTATAAAACCTTCGGCGCGGTTTACATACAGTTTTGTATTGCGCAGTACTACTTTAGTAGCCTCTATAGTATCAAAACTCCTTAATTCTGTTTTGCGCTCCCTACCCTTACCATATTTGGTTTTAAGGTTCTGGAAATAGGCGATAGCAAAATCGGTAAGGTTTTCCAAATCGTGTTTTACCTGTGCTATACTAGCTTCTAAAGCCTCTATTTTCTCTTGGGCTTTATCAATATCGAATTTAGAGATCCGCTTTATGCGTATTTCGGTAAGCCTAACAATATCTTCTTCGGTTACAGCGCGCTTTAAGTGTTTTGTAAATGGTTTTAAACCTTCATCAATCGCTTTAATAACACCCTCCCAAGTTTCTTCTTCCTCTATAAGGCGGTAAATTCTGTTTTCGATAAAAATACGCTCTAACGACTGGAAATGCCATTGCTCTTCGAGTTCGTCAAGCTGAATTTCTAATTCTCGTTTTAAAAGGTCAACCGTACGTTGGGTAGATATTTTAAGCATATCTCTTACCCCAATAAACAGTGGTTTATGGTTCTCGATAACGCAACCTAATGGTGCTACCGATGTTTCGCAGGCTGTAAAGGCATACAATGCATCTATCGTTTTATCGGGCGATACTCCTGTTGGCAAATGGATTACAATTTCCACTTCGGCAGCAGTATTATCCTCGATTTTCTTTATTTTGATTTTACCTTTATCATTCGCTTTTAAAATACTATCTATAAGCGAAGTAGTATTGGTACTAAAAGGTATTTGGGTAATAACAAGTGTACTTTTATCCAGTTGCGATATGCGTGCGCGCACCCGTACCCTACCACCACGCATACCATCGTTATAGCCAGAAACATCGACAATACCTGCCGTTGGAAAATCGGGGTATAGGGTAAACGGTTTATTTTTTAAGATTTTTATTGAGGCATCTATAAGCTCGTTAAAATTGTGTGGTAATACTTTGGTAGATAAACCTACAGCAATACCCTCTGCACCTTGTGCTAGTAGTAATGGGAATTTTACAGGTAGGTTTATCGGTTCGTTACGCCTACCATCATAGGATAGTTGCCATGGTGTAATTTTAGGGCTATATAAAACATCAAGCCCAAATTTAGAAAGGCGTGCCTCTATATAACGCGAGGCCGCAGCACCATCGCCTGTAAGGATGTTACCCCAGTTCCCTTGTGTATCTATCAATAAATCTTTCTGCCCTATTTGTACCATGGCATCGCCAATACTCGCATCGCCGTGTGGGTGATACTGCATGGTATGCCCTACTACATTGGCTACCTTATTATAACGCCCGTCGTCCAGCTCTTTAAGTGAGTGCATTATACGACGTTGTACGGGTTTAAAGCCATCCTCTATGGCAGGTACGGCACGCTCTAGTATAACATAGGAGGCATAATCCAGAAACCAGTCTTTATACATACCAGTTACTTTAGTAATGGTATCCTGCTGCTCGGGATGCTCCTGTTTATCGTAAAAGTGTTCTCCTTCTAAAGGTTCTAAATTATCTTCGCTCATTAATAAATCTATCTTAAATACCTAAAATTATTCTAGTTCCTTAAATCAAACGTAGTTATTGCGAATTTTTATCGCCACTATCTAAACCTTCAATTGATATACTAATGTTCAATCTTTTTCGATAGGTGGATTTATATAAGGATTTTTCAAAATTATCTCATCAAATTCTCCAATTACGATATCTAATTCTTGATCTTCCTTAATTTCTTCGATATTAACAACAATAGTTTTACGTAGGGTAATTGGGACAATATCTTCAATGAGATAATAATGTTTATTATGATCTGAACCACTAGGCAAATAATCATAAATCCAATAATCAGCTTTGAATACATAAAAATATATAGAAGCAATACCATCAATAGAAATTGGAACGTAAAATTTATCATCAATAAATTCTATCTCATCTTTCTCAATTTTCAATTTTGAGTCATCAATTGCAACTACAGTGACTTCGCCACCATCAGACGGAAAGTCGGTTTCATAAAGTTCAAGATAATTAACTCTACTAATATATTCATAAACTGCATCTTCAAAATTGTCTTCATAATCTAACATTAATTCTTTAGCATCTTCAATTTTCTTAAGTTCCAACAATTTATTATATTTCTGTTTCAATAATAGAAATTCGCTATTCTTTAAAAATGTTTCTATGCTTTCGTGAGTAATAATATTTGGTAAATTGCTATTACATATACATCTTAATTTTTTATCTCCTGAAATTAAATGTACAGGTCTGGTAGAAGCTATTTTTTTTATAGTTTGAAAAATAAAAGCATCAGGAATATCACCCCTGCTTTTTACTGATTTGAAAGGTATATCTCCATTAAAATATGCATTAAATACAATGATACTTTCTTTTTCATCAAACTGATACAATTTTGCTTTAGAAGTTTTGATAAATTCTAGCCAGAGATTTTTATTTGAATCTTCAGCTTTGTCAAAAAGTTTTTCAATTTCGTCAGCTAATTTCTTTGCTGTTTCGTAATCATAAGGAGATATACCTTTTCTATTAAAAGCTTCTAGTGAATTTTTGATTTTATTCAATTCGGTTTTTAATTCTTTGACGCTTGTAGTAGTAGATTCTTTATATACAAACCAAGGTATATGAAGATTTAATAAATTAAAATGCCCCATATCTTTTAGAAGAGCTAATTCGCTTTTATTTAATCCCCTATCTTTCCTAAATTCTGTACTATCAATAATTATATTCATATAGAGTCAGCTTACACGATTATTCTTCCAAAACATCCAATTCCACTTTCAAATTATTAATAATAAACTCCTGTCGGTCGGGTGTATTCTTACCCATATAAAACTCCAATAATTTTTGTATGGATGTAGCACTATCTAGCATTATAGGGTCTAAACGTATATCCTCACCTATAAAAAATTTAAATTCATCAGGCGATATTTCTCCTAGTCCTTTAAATCGTGTTATTTCTGGTTTTCCAGTTAATTTATTAATGGCTGCCCTACGCTCTTCTTCGCTGTAGCAATATATTGTTTCTTTTTTATTTCGTACTCTAAATAAAGGGGTTTGCAAAATGTACAGATGCCCCTCTTTAATTAACTCTGGAAAAAACTGTAAAAAGAAGGTAATTAACAACAGGCGTATGTGCATACCATCTACATCGGCATCGGTAGCAATAACAATGTTATTGTACCGCAGGTTTTCCATGTCCTCCTCTATGTTGAGTGCTGCTTGTAACAAATTGAACTCTTCATTTTCGTACACAATCTTTTTACTCATTCCATACGAGTTTAGCGGCTTACCACGCAAACTAAATACGGCTTGTGTATTTACATCTCTGGATTTTGTTATGGAGCCCGAAGCCGAATCTCCCTCGGTTATAAACAGGGTACTCTCTAAACTACGGGAATTTTTAGTATCGGTAAGGTGTACACGGCAATCGCGCAGTTTTTTGTTGTGTAAACTCGCTTTTTTGGCTCTTTCGCGGGCTATTTTACGAATGCCCGAAAGTTCTTTACGCTCGCGCTCTGCCTGTAATATTTTTTTAAGTAATGCTTCGGCTACCTCTGGGTTACGGTGCAAAAAGTTATCGAATCTTGTCTTAACAAAATCGTTTATAAAAGTACGTACCGTAGGCAAATTAGGTCCCATATCGGTAGAGCCCAATTTGGTTTTAGTCTGCGATTCAAATACGGGTTCTTCCACCTTTACACTAATAGCACTTACTATGGATTTACGAATGTCGGCAGCCTCAAAACTTTTACCGTAAAACTCTTTAACCGTTTTTACAATGGCTTCTCTAAAGGCACTAAGGTGTGTACCTCCTTGGGTAGTATTCTGTCCATTTACAAACGAATAATACTCCTCACTATACTGCGTTTTGCTGTGCGTTATAGCTAGTTCAATATCTTCGTCTTTTAAATGAATTATAGGGTATATTCTGTCCTCTTCATTTATATTTTCGCCCAGTAGGTCTTTTAAACCGTTGTCCGAGTGGTATTTTTCTCCGTTATAGATTATTGTAAGCCCCGTGTTGAGGTAACAATAATTTTTGAGCATTTTTATAATATACTCATTACGGTATTTGTAGTTTTTAAATATGGTTTCGTCAGCAATAAAACTAACTTTAGTTCCTTTGCGCTTAGTGGTATCAATAACATCTTCATCAAGGGTTATTTTACCTCCCGAAAATTCGGCTGCTTTTTGCTGGTTATCCCGAACGGATTCTACACGAAAATAGGTAGATAATGCATTTACTGCTTTTGTACCTACCCCGTTTAATCCAACAGACTTTTTGAATGCTTTAGAGTCGTACTTACCTCCTGTATTCATTTTAGATACTACATCGACAACTTTACCTAAAGGAATACCTCTACCGTAGTCGCGCACAGTAACGGTTTTATCTTTAACGGTAACCTCTATGGTTTTACCACTGCCCATTACAAATTCGTCAATGGAGTTATCTAATACTTCTTTTAGGAGTATATAAATACCATCGTCGGGCGATGAACCGTCGCCCAATTTACCGATATACATACCAGGACGCATACGGATATGTTCCTTCCAGTCGAGTGAACGGATATTATCTTCAGTGTACTGATTCTGCTCCAGCATAAAATTTAATGGATTTTATGCTAATGTAGTATATATGGGCAAAAAATGAAAGTATGTAGTAAGAAACTTATTAAGAGAACGCAGTTAATAACATTGGTTTGGTACTACGATTTATTGATTTTATACGATAGTACTGATTTTTCGTTAATGTAAATGGTTAAAATACCTAACGAAGTAGCTGTTAACGGTACCTCAAACTCAGCAATACCGTTATTAAAAGTAGGTTCAACTAATTTAAATTGTTTATTTTCTACAAATACGTAAGCTATTTCATCAGTAGGTTTTACGTTTTTAATTTTCACTTTTAATGTACCTTGTTTTGGGGTAAATATTCCTGTGGTTGGGGTAAGTAACTCGTAACCGCCCATGTGGTAATTACCGTAATATAACGGAAGTTGTGCAAACTGTTTTTTGGTGGTGTTGGCAAACAACCACGTATCGTTATCGGGGTAATGGTTTAAAACAAAAACTTCTGGGTCAGTAAGGAAATATTTATCGTTAAACCTAAACTCAAATTTTTGTGTATTACCTATTACTGCGCCTGCGCCCCAAGTGACATCTACTAATTTCCACTCGTTGTTTATTTTAACGGCATTCCAAGCATGGTCGGTAATATCTGGAAATCTGCCAATGTGGCTTGGGTGCGATTTGGCTGTGCCCGATATTAAAACAGCTTCTAACCCTACCTTTTCGGCAAGTATCATAAAAAGGGTAGAATATCCTTGACAAACGCCTTTTTTAGAGTGTAAGGTTGTATTGGCTAGGTCGTCTTTCATTTTTTGCTGCTTGGCAATACGCTCTTCTTCTGACGAATAGGAAAACCCTACACGTTTTTGCGCCTTGCCTACCGATGCTAAATCGTAACGTATGTTAAGTGCTATCCAAGTAAATATAGCACGTGCCTTTTCATCTTCGCGAGTAAAATCGTTATTAATGCGTTCGGCAAGCCTATTGGCATTGGTAAATGAACGTGGGTATTTTTTTACCGTTGCATCAACTTTTTGGTAGTCTTGTGCAAAAGTGTTTGATATAAATAATAACAGCAGAAGTGTAAATAGTAATTTTTTCATGATTTTTTACTACCAATAATCCTGCCAAGTAAACAAAAATGCTATTCCTTATAATGATAAAAAATTCCTTTATCGTTAAGCGTCCATAAAGCAGCTTTTTGATTTGCTGCTTTAAGCAGTTTCCTTACCATAATCGAAGTTACGAATAACATCTTTTAACGCAGCATCAAGCACATTATTGGATATTTTGCCTGCTTCGATGTCAAAATTCTCATGAAACGACGGTAACGAAAACGTAGCTCGGATATTAGCGTTATAACGTGGTAATACTGTTTTTGCCATTTCCAGTATGCTACTACCTCCTCTTTTACCTGGCGAAGTAGCCAATAGTAGCATCGGTTTATCATTAAAAACAGCTTTACGTTGGCGCGATGCCCAATCATATATATTCTTAAAAGCTGCCGAAAAACTGCCGTTATGTTCTGCTAAGGAGAGTACTATAAGGTCGGAAGCCGATATTTTATCTAAAAAAGTTGTGGCAAGGGCAGGCTTACCCAAAACAGCCTCTTTATCTACGCTAAAAAGAGGGAGTTCATAATCGTTAAGGTCCAGTACCTCCACTTCCCCGCCCTCAAATAAGCTAGCGGCATAGGTTGCTAAGTGTTTATTTATGGATTGTGTACTACTACTCCCTGCAAATGCTAGTATTTTCATTTTTGGTGTATTTAAAATATTGTTTGATAAAGCTAAAGAAAACAAAATTGAGAAATGTTAAAGGATTTAAAATTGGTTATATTTGATAATAAATAGATACAATATAAACATGTAATGGATAGAATTTTAAATAAGTGGTATTTTGGTTTAATAATAATGCCAATACTTGTAAATCTATTAACTAATTCAATTGGACTACCAGAGTTATTTAATAATTGGATATATACAACTATTGCTATTTTAATAATATCTACATCTATATTAATGATAGAATTATATCAATTAAATCAGAAATATAAAGTATTAAAGTTTACTCCAAAAGAAAGCGATAAAAAAATTGTTGTAGAATTACTTGAAACACTCGATGTAGATTTATTCCATGAAAAAATAGAGGAGCAAGATAGTTGGTATGGATATAACCAAGAAGCCATCGAAAAAGCTATTGATTTTGCCAAAAAGGCGGGGCTTATTAGTTATAGAACAAGTGATGCAAAAGCTAATAAACTTACACAATTATATACTTTAATGTACCAAAGCACTAGTATACAATGCTTTATAAACTTAACCTAAATTTAATATAGCTTAAAACATGAACTATAGCCAGTAAAAGGCTATAGTTCAGTTCTTTAACTAGAAAATGACCATTTAAAACCTTCGAGTGAAAATGTATTACTGGACTTAACAATAAAATAGTTCAGTTATGAAACTACAAAAAACACCTAGGCAGAAATTTATTAAAACAGTTAAGTACCTCAGTAAAGAATTAGTAAAATTGTTAATTAAAACAATAGTGTCAAAATTGCTTTGGGAACTTATTTGTCATTTTCTCAACTTATAAACATAAGAAGGATTCCTATGGCACAGGAATCCTTTTGGTTTATTTGTTATTAAATAATACAAATCTTAGAAACTAATAAGAGTGACAATCGCCACTCTTTGTGTTACATATCAATTGCTGCCTTCGAGAACTTTGTTTGTAAATCAATATATCGTTTCAATTGTGCCTTAGACATTTGACCCTCATTAGATTCAAGCTGTTTGCTAAACTCGTCAGCCTTATCCATTAGCTCAGTATATTCCGTTAAAATTGACATATCATCAGGTTCTGCTTTCTTCATTTTCTTCATAACAATTATGAATTTGTCAATATATGCTTCATAAGCATCTAACATATCATCATAATTAGTAACATCTTCTGAGGGAATTGGTTCTGATACTATTTTATTTGAACTAGTGTCAATTTCTTGTTCTGAAACTTCATAATTAGTATCAGTAGTATCTACCTTATCAGTAGATTTGTCATTTTTACAGCTTATTGTTAATAAGCTAAACATTAGTACAGGAATGAAAATTCGTTTCATTTTAAAAATTAATTAGCCTTCCCAGACCCAAAGAAGAGTTATAGAATGAAGAAAGCGTGGGTACTGCTAACAAACTTCATCCCGCGGGCTCTGGTAAGCCTTGAACTAAAATAAGTAACAGCCCACGCTAAAATATAGCGTAGGCATGCTAACCTATTCTCGTTCTTATAAATTTACCAGATTTGCGGAAGAGAAAAGTTAAACACCTTCTGTATGTCTTAATTTGACAAATTAATGTCGCATACAAAATTAACCAACTACTCTTTAATATCCTACTGCAATCAAGTAATTTACATTCCTATTATTTGCCTATATGTTATTTTGTTATTAGACTCTGACACAAACTTAGTAAATCGTTCACCATCAGACATTTCTCTTGTATTATATCGATACGTAAATTCTTCGCAATATTTATGTAAATGCTTACGACTTACAAGATGATATACACCTATAATACCACGTTTCAAATGACTCCAAAAGCCTTCTATAGAATTAGTATGATAGCCATCTTCTACATAAATTCCTTGATTATGCCTTATAACTTTATGATTGTAAGATTTATGCAACCCTTGATAACCTTTCCATCCATCTGTTACTATTGTTGAACCGAATTTAACTAAATGATAAATTACTGTTTTAAGTGTCCAAGCACTAGCATTCGGGATAACTATAGTCTTAACTTTACCATTTGACAACAAGCCCATAACAGGTGTTTTTATTAAGCTACGACCTTGTGCTCTTTTTCCACGAGCTTTACCGCCTACATAAGTTTCATCAATTTGTGTTTCAGTATCAAAGTTTACTTCTATTTTATCTTCGCAATTACATCTAATCCTATGTAACATAAACCACGCTGTTTTCTGAGTAACACCTATATCTTTATGCAATTGGATACTGCTAATACCTTTCTTATGACTTAAGAATAGGTATATCGCTAAAAACCATTTACGTAATGGTATATGAGAACCTTCGAACATTGTACCTGTTCTTATATTGAACCTTATTTTACAAGAACGACATTTGTATGTTCCTGTAAATGTTCCACCAAATTTTAATTTGTAATGTCTGTCATCGATAAGCCCACAATGTGGACAAATTGGAGAATCACCCCATATTGCATTCTCTAAGAATGTTCTACAATCTTCATCTGTACGTAAAGTATCGATGAGTTGTAACAAAGATTTAAAGAACTTCATGTTTAAACTATTTGAAATTCCCTCATCTATCAATAAGATTTAGAGTTTGAATTTCAAGGGGTACTATTACATTTGTCTATGGTTTATTTTGTTTTTATAATTAAATATAATACTAAAGAAATTATCTATAAAACTGAATATTAATTAGTTAACAATAATTTCAAAAATTAAACATGATAATCTAGATTTTCAAAGCAAGGTTGTTATGCGTGGATACATCTTCGCATGTCTAAACATAAAAAGAGGGCCCAAACTTCTAGGAAGTCTAAGCCCAACAATGCAAAAATAAAATTACCTAAGCAGGTGAAAGCTGCTAAGGTCAATTGGAAACAAATAATCTCAGTAATAGCAATTATCATAGAGATTATTAAACTGCTAATTTGCAGTTAACAAAAGAACAGCATCATTGGTACTGATGCTGTTCTTTATTTTGGTACATTAAAGTATATAATTGTGTAAACTTATTAATGACTTAAAAAAAGCTATTGATGATTTCAATAGATATTCTGGAACTCATCTATACCCTATTGGGAGAAGTTATTCTCCAGCAAAGGACACAGAACACAATATTAAAAGAGCAGAGCAAGCAAGACCTATAATGAATGAAAAAGCTAGTATCGCTTTTTCTAAATTATCTAAACTATTAGAGTACCTAAAAGATAAAAACTATTTTGACTAAAAAATCCCGCCAATTAGCGGGATTTATCTTTATACTTAGTTCTAAAATCTCAATACTTATTTACACATTAAACCTAAAGTGCATTACATCGCCGTCTTTAACAATGTATTCTTTACCTTCTACACGTAATTTACCAGCTTCTTTTACTTTTGCTTCGGAGCCGTACGATTCGTAATCGTCGTAGGCTATTACCTCAGCACGAATAAAGCCTTTTTCGAAATCGGTATGGATAACGCCTGCGGCTTGCGGTGCGGTATCACCTACTTTAATAGTCCATGCACGTACCTCTTTTACACCTGCGGTGAAATAGGTTTGTAAATCGAGTAGTTTGTATGCCGAACGTATTAATACTGATGCTCCAGGCTCTTTAAGTCCTAAATCCTCTAAAAACATTTGGCGTTCTTCGTAGGTTTCCAGTTCCGTAATATCCGCCTCAGTACCTACTGCTAGTACAATAACCTGTGCATTTTCATCTTTTACCAGCTCGCGTACTTTATCTACGTAGGCATTGCCTGTTGCAGCAGCACCTTCATCTACGTTACAAACATACAGTACTGGTTTGGTAGTAATTAACTGGAAAGCCTCCATTAATTCCTCCTCATCTTGGTTTTGGGGTTGTACTACCCTAGCCGATTTACCTTCTAATAAAACAGCTCGTAACCTGTTAAGTAACGCTTCTTCGGCTTGTGCTTCTTTATTACCCGTTTTAGCAGCTCTTTTTACCTTTTCAAGGCGTTTTTCAACAGTTTCAAGGTCTTTAAGCTGTAGTTCTATATCAATGGTTTCTTTATCACGTATAGGGTCTACGCTACCATCTACGTGTACAATATTATCGTTATCAAAACAACGTAATACGTGTATAATAGCATTACACTCCCTAATGTTACCTAAAAACTGGTTACCTAGTCCTTCGCCCTTACTTGCACCTTTTACCAAACCTGCAATGTCTACAATTTCTACCGTAGCAGGAATTACACGTTCTGGCGTTACTAATTCTTCTAATTTTTCCAATCGTGGGTCGGGTACATTTACCACACCCACATTAGGCTCTATGGTACAAAACGGAAAGTTAGCGCTTTGCGCCTTGGCGTTAGACAAACAATTAAAAAGGGTTGATTTACCTACATTTGGCAATCCTACTATTCCTGCTTTCATTAGTAACGGTTTTTAAGGCTGCAAATATAAGTTTTTGTAATGAAATAAACTCATCTTAACTTATGTGATGCTATTAGCGATTTTATAAATACTTTATCATTTTGTTATTAAGCATTTTAACACCTGAAATGTAGCTTTGTACTGTAACTAATTTAAAAGAACTTATAATTATGAAGAAAATAGCTGCAATTGCTTTTTTAGCATTAGGAATTAGCCTGAATGCTCAGGTAAATAAAAATGTAACAAAGGAAACGAAAACAACTACTATTACAGTAGATAATGGTAAGGAAGAACAACAATTTGTAAAAACCGAAAAAGTAAAGACAGAGCAGGATATTAAGTTTAAAGATGCTGAATCGGACAAATTAAATAAGAAGATAGCCGAAACGCCTGTAAAAGTTAATAAATCTACTACCTACTCGGGTGACAAGCTGGTTACTACCAACGTAAATACAACGTATTATATGCTTAACGGTAAACGTTATACGTTAAAAGGTAATAATGGGAATGGTTATACGATGGCTTCGCCCGAAAATTCAAACTATGGTGTATTAAAAACTAATGGCGACAACCGCTATTCGTGTAAGATTGATGGAAAGACTTCTGTTGGGTACTTTGACCAAAAGGGTAACTTAGTGATAGAAACCCGCAATAACGATGGTAGAGGCAAAATGGTAGAAACCTATACTTTGCTAAAAAAGTAAGAACAACATAATTTCATATTAAAAAGCCCGAAGCAATGCTTCGGGCTTTTTAATTGTTTACAGCAAATAGTTTACTCATTATGTAAAAAAGACTGTCTGTTTAGCAATGTTTCTTCGCTCTCCACATGGTTATCATCAGGAACACAACAATCTACAGGGCATACTGCCGCACATTGTGGTTCTTCATGAAAACCTTTACACTCGGTACACTTACTCGGTACTATATAATACAAATCGTCTGATATTGGTGTTTGGGCAGCATCAGCATCTACTTCCTCACCCGATGGTAATACTACCTTACCCTGTAAACTTGTTCCGTCTTTATATCTCCAATCATCCGCACCTTCGTATATCGCTGTGTTAGGGCATTCTGGTTCGCATGCCCCACAATTTATACATTCGTCTGTTATAATAATAGCCATAGCTTATTTTATTTTAATAACGTAAATTTGTGCAAAATTACGTCCAAATCCATTCATAAACAAACATAATGACGTTAACAGAATCAAAAAAAGCGTTTATAACACTAGGTAAATTTTTAAGTCAATTCTCCGATGAGGGTGCTGCGCATAACGATACTATACCGCACAACGATGTATTTTTTAACGACTTTAAATCGTTGATAGATGTATCGCAATCTCATAACCGTTGGTTTACGCCAGATAATGTGCGTTTTGCAATACAATCGTGGGCAAAAGCACTTACAGCAACTAATTTAGATAGATGGTTAACTAATTACACCATGAACTATACTAGCCCTAAAACGGTTGGGCTGGTTTTAGCGGGTAACATACCCTTGGTTGGATTTCACGATTTTTTATCGGTACTTATAACAGGTAATAAAGTGTTGGTAAAAACATCGTCTAACGACAAACATTTGCTGCCTTTTTTAGCCCAATACCTTATAGTTATTCAACCAAAACTGCAAAACTACATTACTTTTACCGAAAATAAACTAGAAAATTTTGATGCTGTTATTGCCACAGGCAGTAATAATACAGCACGTTACTTTGAATATTATTTTGAAGATAAACCTGCTATTATTCGTAAAAACAGAAATTCGGTAGCCATACTAACGGGTAACGAAACCAAAGCAGATTTGGAAGCTTTAGGCGAAGATATATTCCGATATTTTGGCTTGGGTTGCCGAAATGTATCCAAGCTATTTGTACCGACAGACTACAATTTTAAAACTTTTTTTGAAGCTGTATATAAATATGGCGATATTATTCATTACGATAAATATGCTAATAATTACGACTATAATAAAGCCGTATTTTTAATGAGCGAGTTTAAAATATTGGATAATGAATTCCTGACGTTGAAAGAGGACGAAAGTTATACCTCGCCTATCGCATCATTATTTTACGAATATTATGATGATATTGAGCAATTAAAAACAAAACTAGATACAGAAGCCCACCAATTACAATGTATTGTAAGCAATAAAGTAACAGTTAACAGTATTCCGTTTGGGCAAACACAACAGCCTGAACTATGGGACTATGCTGATAATGTAGATACCATTGCATTTTTAACGCGCTTAAAATAAAAATCTAAATTGTAACCATCATGAAAAAACATAATTTTAGCGCAGGTCCTTCTATTTTACCTCAAGAAGTATTTGAAGAAGCATCAAAAGCGGTGCTCAACTTTAATAATTCAGGACTTTCTATACTCGAAATATCACACCGTAGTAAGGATTTTGTAGCAGTTATGGAGGAGGCACGTTCCTTAGCACTATCATTATTAGGGTTGGAAGAGAAAGGTTACAAAGCATTGTTTCTGTCAGGCGGTGCAAGTATGGAGTTTGTACGGGTTGCCTACAATTTACTACATCAAAATGGCAAAGCAGCCTATTTGGATACAGGTACCTGGGCAGCAGGAGCCATAAAAGCAGCAAATAATTTTGGCGAAACTATCGTTGTAGCATCCTCTAAACAAGATAATTATACTTTTATTCCTAAAGAATACACCATTCCTACCAATGCCAATTACTTTCATTGTACCAGTAACAATACCATATTTGGTACACAAATGCACCACTTTCCTGACACTAACATACCCATGGTGTGCGATATGAGTTCGGATATTTTTTCGAGACAATTAGACTTTAGTAAGTTTGGGCTTATTTATGCAGGTGCACAAAAAAATATAGGTCCTGCGGGTACAACGCTAGTAATTGTTAAAGAGGATATACTAAACCAAACAGGAAGGGTAATACCAGGAATATTAGATTATTCGGCACATATTGCTAAAGAGAGTATGTACAATACGCCATCGGTATTTGCTATATACTGCACCATGCTAACCTTGCGCTGGCTTAAAGCAAATGGCGGAATTGCAGCTATGGAAAAACGAAATAATGAAAAAGCAACAGTACTATACAACGAAATAGACAGGAACACGTTATTTACTGGAATAGCAAAAAAAGAAGATCGGTCTACAATGAATGTTACATTCAGGCTGAATGACGAAAACCATAAGGAGCAGTTCAATGCAATGTGGGAAGCTGCTAATATTAACGGGCTTAACGGTCATAGGTCGGTAGGCGGTTACAGAGCCTCTATTTACAATGCCATGCCGTTAAAAAGTGTACAGGTATTAGTTAATACCATGCAAGAATTTGAAAAAAGCATTAAATAAAAATAGTTAAAGAATGAAAATATTAGCTAACGACGGTATTTCGGCAGGTGGTAAAAAAACCCTTGAAGATAATGGGTTTGAAGTGATAACTACAAAAGTAGCCCAAGAGCAAGTAGCCAATTATATTAATAATAACAGCATTACAGCTTTATTGGTTAGGAGTGCCACTAAAGTACGTAAGGATATTATAGACAACTGCCCTAACCTTAAAATAATTGGTCGTGGTGGCGTAGGCATGGACAATATAGATGTAGAATATGCCCGTAAAAAAGGCATTGAGGTAATTAATACCCCCGCAGCATCGTCCGATTCGGTTGCTGAGCTTGTATTTGCGCACCTGTTTAGCGGTGTTCGTTTTTTATACGATGCCAACCGCCTTATGCCATTAGAGGGGGATACCAACTTTGCAGAACTTAAAAAAGCGTATGCCAGCGGTAGCGAGCTACGTGGTAAAACATTAGGTATTATTGGTTTTGGGCGTATTGGTCGTGCCGTAGCCCGTATGGCACTTGGTTTGGGTATGCACGTTATTGTTTCGGGAGAGGAAAGCGGTACAGAAGATGTTAGAATTGACTTTTATAACGGTCAGTTTATAAATATAAAATTTCCCTCCGCTTCCAACGAAACCATCCTAAAAACATCCGATTTTATCTCCGTTCATGTTCCTGCGCAAAAAGGATATTTAATTAGTACCAACGAATTTAAATTAATGAAAGACGGTTTAGGTATTATTAATACAGCACGTGGTGGCGTTATAGAGGAAGTAGCCCTTATAGAAGCACTGGATTCTGGAAAAGTAGCTTTTGCGGGATTGGATGTTTTTGAAGAAGAACCTAAACCAGCCATACAGGTATTAATGCACCCTAAAATATCGCTTACGCCGCATATTGGTGCAGCCACACTGGAGGCACAGGACCGTATTGGTACAGAGCTTGCCGAACAAATAATAAAGCATCTGAAAAAAAGCTAATAAATAGTATGTAATATAAATAGTATAAGGATAACCAATATTAAAAACAATGTAGGTACGCTTGTTTTTAATATTAGTGCCTTTGTTTATTTTGTTATTTTCAGAATATTTGTATAAAAAGTATAGTGCTCCTAAAAAAATGGCATTTTAAAAAATATTGGGGTCACCCTTGCCCTCTCTTACTACAACAGGCTCATCACCCGATAAATCTATAATAGTAGAAGCTATATTATCACCATACCCCCCATCAATTACAGCATCAACCACACCCTGCCATTTTTCAAATATCAATTCAGGGTCGGTAGAGTATTCCAAAACCGCATCATCATCATGTATGGACGACGAAACTATGGGGTTACCCAATTGCCTAACAATTTCGAGTGCAATATTATTTTCGGGTACCCTAATACCAACCGTTTTTTTCTTTTTAAACTCCTTTGGTAAATTATTATTCCCTGGTAATATAAACGTGTAGGGGCCAGGTAACGAACGCTTTAGTATTTTAAAAGTACTTGTATCTATTTGCTTTACGTAATCGGATATATTACTTAGGTCGTGGCAAACAAACGAGAAGTTAGCCTTATCCAGTTTTATCCCCTTAATTCGTGCTATACGCTCTAGTGCTTTTGTATTGGTAATATCACAACCAAAACCATAAACCGTATCGGTAGGGTAAATTATTAAGCCACCATTACGTAATATCTTTATTACTTTGGCTATTTCCTTTTCATTAGGATTTTCAGGATATATTTTTATAAATTGTGCCATAGTAAGATACAGTTTTATTAAGAAACAAAGTTAAATTTTTGAAAACATAATGCCAAAACATTAATAGTGTTTTATTTTTTACTATTTAAAATTAAAAATTAGATAAAAAATAAAATAATTACGATTTATAATTCTTTTTTTTTATAGCTTTGATTATCGGTATTTCGTTTAAAGATTAACATTGCCTGATAATCCGATTAATCCAACAAAAAATTATTTCTTCACCCCAACTATTTTACAATAGTTTCTAAAGTTTTAATCATTGAAATATGACGGAATGGTTAGTAATAACACTATCTGAAAATTATGTACTGAGGTCGGAAAAGTTGAAACAGCGACCTAAAAGCTCTGAAAGTAAACGTTTATTGTTTAATTTAAATACAAATGAAAAAATTATTTTTAATGCTTACGCTAACAGTATTTTCCCTAATTTCGTTAACAAGTTGTGAGCAAGATAGTGTAACTGTACAAGATGAATCGGCAAACGAAATGATGCTGAAATCTGAACCCGAACCCGATGTAACTTTCTATTTATTTTTTACTACTTGGGATGGAAGATGGGGAAGAGAAATACACGATTGTGATAGAGGGTGGGGATTTTGTGAAGCTGAATCGTGTTTTTTCTGTTGCGTTAATAGCAACGAAGAAATAGTTGACTGCGATACTGGAGAAGTTGTAGCTGATGGATACATACCAGTGATTATTAATCCCGTTACTGGTAATGGGTATCTAAATGTAGAGTTAAATCCTTCTAAGCAAGAAGAAGCCGATGCTATAAATAACAAAACAGTGTTTCATATAGATAACGATATAAATGCAAGTAATTTATTGATTTTGCACAAAGGTCAATATCAATTTGATACTTCAATAGGAAGCCATGGTGGTTATAAAATTTTAGCATCAAAAATTTAATTCAACTAAAGGGCGTAATATTAATTACGCCTTTTGTTGTCACTTTAGAAAAACAACCTACTATACTGATTATTATGATGAAATTTACAATTTCGGGTTTATTGCTACTTTTATTTAGTTCATGCCAACTCATAAAAATAAAACCTCCAAGCGAACCGTTAAAAGGTTTTTATAGCTATTATGATAAAACGAAAAAAGATTACCCTAATTTGTTGATAAATACAGATAGTATTTCGAATATTTGCGTGCTAGAATATAGTGTTGAACCCAAAGTGTATATTATAAACGCACTACAATTAAAAGAATGCCTAAATAGTTGTAACGATGCAATAGTTTATATTTGGGATCCTCATTGTCCTTCTGACCAATGTGTGCCGCCAAACTTATTACAAGCTTTTTGCAATGAAAATAAAGCTGATTTATTTGTAGTAGCAGAATATTACGATGGTAAAGAGCTAGTACAATATTACGATATTGAAAAACCTATATTCGGCATAGATACCAAATATTATAAAAGTGACCTTATAAAAAAATATACAACACTATTTGAAAATGATTTAGGTGTCTATGATAATGAAAGTGGTAGGATACTACTTTTTGAAAATGGAAACTATCTAGGGAGAATACGAATATGATTGAATGCTAATTACCCTACAACATCCAATTTGGCAAAGCGCAATAGTAATTTTTTAATACCACCTACTTCAAATTTAATTTCAGCTTTTTTATCGCCTCCTACCCCTTCTAGGTTAAGTACTTGTCCTTTACCAAAACGCTCGTGCATTACTACATTACCCACAGCCAATTTTGTATCGGTTGCATTGTTGCCTTGCGGTGCAGGTCGTGACATGGGTTTTAATTTACGAATATTCGAATCGGGTTTTGGCTCGTTACCTGTAACCCATTTGGGTGGTGTACCATTAGTAGGTTTATTCTGCCTTAGTTTGGATTTATCTATATCGCCAAAAATATCGGTATTAATTCTTGGTTTGTATTTGTAACCCGTTTCAATAGGGGTAATATACTCTAGGTATTTATCTGTAATCTCCTCAATAAAACGCGATGGTTCGCTATCTACCAGTTTGCCCCAACGGTAACGCGATTGCGCATAGGTAAGGTATGCCTGATGTTCGGCACGGGTAAGTGCTACATAAAACAAGCGGCGCTCCTCCTCCAGTTCGCTACGCGTATTCATACTCATGGCGCTCGGAAATAAATCTTCCTCCATACCTACTATAAAAACATAGGGAAATTCAAGTCCTTTAGCAAGATGAATAGTCATAAGGGCTACCCTATCATCATCGCCCGTATCTTTATCAAGGTCGGTAGCTAAGGCTACATCCTCCAAAAATTCAGCTAACGAGCCACGTGCGCCATCTACCTCTTTTTGCCCTTCAATAAAATCACGAATACCATTTAATAACTCCTCAATGTTTTCAATACGCGCAATACCCTCTGGCGTAGCATCTTTTTTAAGTTCCTGTATTAATCCTGTTTTCTTGGTAATGTGTTCGGCTAAAAAAAACGCATCTTGCGACTGATCGATTACCTGAAAACTTTTTATCATCGTTACAAAGTCTTGCAACTTGTTTTTTGTACCCGAATTTAATTTTAAATCAATTCGGTCTAAATTTTCCATCACATCAAATACAGTACGCCCGTAATGGTTAGCAGCTACCGTAAGTTTTTCTAGCGTTGTGTTGCCTATACCCCTTGCAGGGTAGTTTATAACACGCATTAGTGCCTCCTCATCTTTAGGGTTAATTACCAAACGGAGGTAGGCTAATACATCTTTAATTTCTTTACGTTGGTAAAACGAAAGCCCTCCGTAAATACGATAGGGTATATCGCGCTTACGCAGTGCATCCTCCATGGCGCGGGACTGTGCATTGGTACGATACAATATGGCAAAGCTTCCATTTTTAAGTTGCTCACGCATTTTAAGCTCAAATATGCTACTGGCAACAAAACGTCCCTCTTCGCCATCGGTAAGGCTACGGTGTACTTTTATTCGTGGTCCTTCATCATTCGCCGTCCAAACTATTTTATCCAGTTTGGTTTGGTTTTTATCTATTATGGAGTTCGCAGCTTCTACTATGTTTTTGGTAGAACGGTAATTCTGTTCCAGCCTGTACATTTGTACATTATCGTAATCTTTCTGGAAATTTAAAATGTTATTAATATTTGCCCCCCTAAAGGCATAAATACTCTGTGCATCATCGCCCACCACACAAATATTCTGGAAACGGTCGCTTAAGGCACGTACTATTAAATATTGTGAATGGTTGGTATCTTGGTACTCATCTACCAGTATGTATTTAAAACGATTTTGGTATTTCATGAGCACCTCTGGAAAACGATTTAAAAGCTCGTTGGTACGCAGTAATAAATCATCAAAATCCATAGCGCCTGCTTTAAAACAACGCTCTACATACTGCTCATAAATTTCGCCAAGGCGTGGTTTTTTCGCCATCGCGTCGGCTTCTTGCAGTTCAGGGTCATTATAATACGCTTTAACCGTAATAAGGCTATTTTTATACGATGAGATACGATTTAATACCTGCTTAGGCTTATATACATCTTTATCCAGTTGCATTTCCTTAATAATAGCACTAATAAGGCGCACACTATCTTGGGTATCGTATATGGTAAAATTAGACGGAAATCCTAATTTATCGGCTTCAAAACGCAATATCTTTGCAAATACAGAGTGGAATGTTCCCATCCATAAATTTTTAGCTTCGGATGAACCTACAATATCAGCAATACGGTTTTTCATTTCGCGCGCTGCTTTATTGGTAAACGTAAGTGCCAGTATATTAAACGCATCTACGCCTTGGCTCATTAGGTAGGCAATGCGCATGGTTAGTACACGCGTTTTGCCCGAACCCGCCCCTGCTATCACGATCATAGGACCATCTTTTTGGAGCGTAGGTGCTTGCTGTGCTTCGTTTAACTGGCTTATATATTTTTGGATTTCCATAGGTATTGCAAAAACACAAAAATAGCTATTTTAACCGAGAAACGTTGTGCGATTTTGGATTGGAAATAAATAAGTAATCAACACCTACTGCAACTACAATTCCTAAAAAGTACGCTAGTAAATCGCTATATAAAAAACCCGAACCTAACACTAAGCGCCCTGGCAATGTTTTACGTATTGTATTAATCCAATCGGCTTGGTACAACTGGCTGCATTCAATAGCGTAACAAATTATTAAAGCTATAATTGCTTTGTACAATATGGGTTTCCTTACTATAAAGGCTACAATATAATACATCATTACAGCATAAAGTGCATCGCCTGCGTACAGGTTAACAACATCGGGTAATATTGTTTTTATACTGCGTATTAATAAGCCCAAAACAATGGTAATTGGTATGGCTATTAAATAAGTAATTTTTGTATTGCTCATACTTTTTTAGGCGTATAACAAATGTAATTCTTAATTATATTACAACTATAACTATAGCGTATTAAAGTTTATTACTATTTTAGCTCCTTACAATTTTAAACAGCGTAAAAAACGTTGTACAATAAAACAAATACCTAAACATTACTTGAATGGATACTGACAAAATTTTAGAACTCTTATTTTATACTTTACCTGCTATTATAACAGGATTAATTGCGTACTATTTTTTTAAGATGCATACAAGCAACGAGGAAGGGCGGCGTCGTTACCTCATCCATAAAGAGGCGCAAAAAACTGCCATGCCATTACGATTACAAGCGTACGAAAGACTGGTATTGCTTTTAGAGCGTATTAGTCCCTCTAAACTACTTATAAGGATAGCACCGCAATCGTCTAACAAAAAAGATTACGAAGAATACCTTATATCGCAAATAGAGCAGGAATACGAGCACAATTTAACGCAACAAATTTATGTTTCGGCCGAAAGTTGGGATATTATTACCACTGCAAAAAATGCTACCATACAGCTAATCAGAAAATCGAACATGAGTGATGCCGTAGATACTTCTGATAAACTACGCGAAGTAATGCTTAGTGATTTATTTGATAAACAAAGCCCCAGTAGTGTTGCAGTAGCTTACCTAAAAAATGAAGTAGCCGAAATGTGGCAAGAATAACAGCATTATTTTAATATACTTATAAAAAAGGCATCTGTAATAGATGTCTTTTTTTGTTTATGTTTGTAAAACAATCGGGGGAAAATGATGAAAAAAATTATTATTGCATTAGTGTTATTAGGTACTATAACTACGTTTGGGCAAAGGCGTTTTGAGAATAAAACGTTTGGTTTTTCGATGGAAGAGCCTATGGGCTGGATATGGGGAAATAACGACGATTTGGCGCGTAATTTGGAGCAACTGGATATTGATGAAGAAAAGTTGCTTAAAATTATTAAGGAGCATGAAGGCTCGGTACTTATACTATCGTTATACAAATACGACCCGTTAACATACAGAGGTTTAGTCCCTGCCATACAGATAAACGTGCGTGAGAGAAACAACGAAGACTTTAATACGTTTAAATCGGATATTATTAAAAGTGCACGAAGTTTTAATGGACTATACGATGATTTTGAATTTATAGAGGAACCTAAAAACGTTAAAATATCGCATATTAAAAGCATCTTTTTCGCAACAAAATTTACAATGCGTACCGATAACGGCTTAACCCACCGCGTACGCAGCAGAATATACGTTATCCCTTGGAAACACTATTATTTCCAGATTAACATGACGGATGATTTAATGGGCGAAGATTGTAGCAGGGAGTTTTTAAAACTCATAAAAACCATAAAAATAAAGCGTAAATAACCGTTATTCCGCTAAAAGGCTTTGTAATTTATTTTGCTCGGCTTCGGGTAACCCTGACATTATACCCTCAAAAAAGGCACGATACCCCTCACGCTTTAATAAACCCCGAATGCTTTCGCGCCCAAACTTGGCAAATTGCCATTTATGGTGCAATGTGGCATTTACTAAATTTGCCCATACTACAGGATCGGGCTTATTAATATATAGTAAATTGGCTAGTGCATTTTGCCTTACACTACTTTGGTAACGTGGCGAAGCATACTGCTGTAACTCGGCATAAATATCAGATTTTTGTGCTTCCCTATAGTCAGGTGTTGCGTAAGCTAAAGTTAACCAAAGTATACGCAAACTTTTATCGTTAAAACCAACCCATTTATCCGAAGCATCTAATAACTCAGCACGCTTATCAGGAAAATTAGTATATAGCACATTTAGTGCTATTTCGCGGTTAATGTACGACTCGTCTTGTAGTAAGGTTTTGTATTCTTCATAAAAATCATCAGGAAAAGTAGTAACCGTTCGTGCTACTGCCTGCCTCACTTTTATGTTATTAGTTGCCATAGCAAGCCGAATTAATTCGGCTTTATCAGTAAAGGGTAATTCAGCCATTTGCAATAAAACTTCTTCCTTTGCAGGGTAAAACATATCCGATTGTACTATTTGTTTAAATATGGGCTTCTTCTCCTCAAAGCGTTTATCCTGCAACTCCCCTAGTTTGAAATACAACTGTATAAACTGGTTTTTACTTAACAAGGTTATCGCCTCCTGTACCTCAAAACCTCCTTTTTGCAGCCAACGTTTTTTAAATGAAGCTGTATCATAATCTGATACTTTATTTATTTCTGATAAAAAATCATCCGTAACTACATTTTTAAAAGCATATTTTTCAAGATAATTTTCTACCGCTGTTTGGAAAGCCTCGTACCCTACTCCTTCGCGCAATACATGCAATGCCCATGCTCCTTTTTGGTAAAAGGTTAACGAACTGGCTTTTTCGTTTAGTATAGGTATCGTGTCGGTTTTAGCAACACGCTGCAAACGTTCTGCCATTTGGTATAACTCATAATTAAAATAGTCGTCGCCAAAAATTTCCTTTTCGGCTAATAAAGCATAGTAGGTTGCAAACCCCTCTTGTAACCAATGGTGCTTGCCCGACTGCGCCGTAACCAAATCGCCAAACCATTGGTGTGCCAATTCGTGGGCATTTACATTTATGTACGTTCTGTCGTTAAAGCCAATGTTATCAACCACAAAATCTTGCGAAAAAATAGTCGATGTTGTGTTTTCCATACCTGCATACAAAAAATCAAAAACAGGTATTTGCCTGTACACCCCCCACGGATACGATACTCCTATTTCTTCTTCAAAAAAATCGAACATTTGCTTGCTGTATCGGTAGGTAGCGGCTACCTTAGCACTATCTTCTGGACGGTAATAAAATTCCATAGGCGTACCCGAAGCTGTTACAGCAGTTTGCTTTTTAAATTTACCTATGGCAAGCATTACCAAATAACTACTCATGGGTTTATCCATTGAGTAGCTCACCGTTTTAGAGCCGTTTTTGTGTAATTCAACCGTATGTTGGTGTTCTCCATTGGCGAGTATTGTGTACTCGTTATCAAAATTTACTGACAGATTAAAAATTACCTTTTCGTTCATATCATCAAAACTTGGTAACCAATGGCTGGTATATTTCCCTTGCCCCTGCGTCCAAATTTGCAGTTCTTTATTGCTCGTATCTTCATTATTTTCTGCAGCTGTAGAGAAACTATTCGCTGTACCCAATTCTATAAAATAAAGTGCTTTTCTGGGCTGAGCCGTATATTTAAAAGTAACGGTATTAGTCCCTTTTTTGTAGCCTTTATAAAGTTTTAATGCTGAAGCAGAGTTTGTCCAGCCTGCCTTTTTACCATTAATTTTTACTTCGGTAAATTGCATATTGCGAGCATCTATGTAAATGGTATCCGTTTTTCTGTCGAGCACATCAAAACTATACGTTACCTCACCCATTACTTTTTTCTGCGGAACATCAAAACGTATAGTAGCATTACACGTTTTAAAATCAACCTTTTGGGTTTGCTGCGCAAAAGAAAAAATGGTTGCAAAGAGAGAGAAGAGAAATATATAGAGTTTCATTACAGTTTCGCTTTTACAAATATACTTAAGTAATTTATTAAATAAAAGAGGGGTATAATTATACCCCTCTTTTATTTAATAAATTTAAAAATATTTTACTTTACTCAACATCACTAAGTTTAAGAGTTTTATCTAACATAGAAACTGCGGTAACAGTCTTAGTGCAATCATTAAGAGTACACCCCGTACAAGATTTTTTATCGGCTTTAGGTATGCAGCCATTTGTGGTAGAGCAAGTTTGACTGGTACAGCTAATACCATCAGCAATAAAAGAACCACCAGAGGATAATGACATAGATATGGTTGATTTATAGTTTGATGTACCAGAGGCTTGAATAAAAACCGTCCCATTATCTTTATATACATCAAGTTTAGTATACGAAGAATTTATTCTATGTATCAAATCTAGATTATAGTTCAAATTATTAATTAAATTCGTTTGATTAGTAATAAATATAAAATCATCATTATCATCAAAATAACCTATGAGTAATTTGCCATCAACATCATGTGTTGATTTTGATGGAATACTGTTGATCATAACAGATTCTTCACTAGATTCAGTAGTCGATGAATCAGTTTCACAAGCTACAAACACTGTTGATAAGATTGCTAATAGAGTTATAAAAACTCCTAAAATTCTTTTTTCCATAATTAAATTTTTAATTGGATTAATAATTCCATAAACCTACAATAAAATTCGTATAATAGTAGACTAAATTGTATTTTTTTATGTGAAAACTTGAAATATAACGTTGGTTAAAAATAATTAAACTAAATTTACTCAACTAAAAAATTTCGTATGAAGAATATACTTGTTAATATATTATTTGCATCAATATGCATAAGCTGTCATTCACAGAAGAGTGGTTCAACCGATGATAGTTGGAGCTTACAAGATGAGGTTAAAATAGCTGATATAATTAAAAATGATATACATTGTATAGTTGATTTAAAAAATATTTTAGATAGAATAAATTTAACATTATCAGAAGATACTCCGCTTTTTGACACAATTAAGTTGAGAAAAGGGACATCTGTCGGTTCAAAAAAAATTCCATTTTATTATTTACATTTAAGCAGTAATGATGTGAATAAACAGATGGTAAGATATGTCGTAAAAAAGGATAATGCATTATATCTGAAAAATGCTAAAGATGATGACAACATATACATGCAATTTTATGTTACTTGTGAAGGTGTCGAGAACTGTTTTCCAAGATTATATTATGAATCAGAAAACCCTGCCTGGATATGTAGGGAAAACCCTACTTGTATTGTAAATACAGATGAAACTAATATTTGCTCTACTTCTGTTACACTTTTCTAATTTATAATTATCTTCGTGTTTCAAACTGACTCGCATGGAAACTCCTATAGAATACCTTAAGGGTGTAGGACCTGCACGTGGCGATTTGTTACGCAAGGAGTTGGGTATTCATAAATACGCCGATTTACTCCATTTATTTCCGAATAGGTACATCGACCGTACGCGCTACTATAAAATTAACGAACTGCAACAAAGCAGTGCCGAGGTACAAATTGTAGGTAAGGTAATTAACATTAAAACGGTTGAGCAAAAGCGTGGCAAGCGTATGGTTGCTAAGTTTGTAGACGATACAGGCGAAATGGAGTTGGTATGGTTTCAGGGGCAAAAATGGATACGGGAAAACCTAAAAATAAACATACCGTATGTGGTATTTGGCAAATGCAATGCATTTAATGGTATGTTTAGTATGGTGCACCCCGAAATGGAACTGCTAACCGAACACGAAAGTAGCCTACGTAGTGCCATGCAACCCCTATACCCCAGTACCGAAAAGCTAACGCAACGTGGTATTACCAATAAGGTAATGAATAAAATGGTACAGCAGCTATTTGTAGAAACGCAGGCAAGGTTTGGCGAAACATTACCACCAAACCTACTAGATGAGCTACAGCTTATACCCAAAAATGCAGCACTATTTAATATTCATTTCCCTAAGAGCAACGATGTATTGGCAAAAGCGCAGTTTAGGCTAAAGTTTGAGGAACTGTTTTTTATACAGCTGCAACTTATCTCTAAAAACCTCATCCGTAAGCATAAAATAAAGGGGCATCCGTTTACCAGTGTAGGCAACTATTTTAACGATTTTTACGAGAATCATTTACCGTTTGCACTTACTAATGCCCAAAAAAGAGTAATTAAAGAGATAAGGAATGATATGGGCAACCCTGCCCAAATGAATCGTTTGCTACAAGGCGATGTAGGCTCGGGTAAAACAATAGTTGGCTTTATGAGCATGCTTTTAGCGTTAGATAATGGTTTCCAGGCCTGCTTAATGGCACCTACCGAAATACTGGCAAACCAACACTACACAGGGCTACAAGAGCTTGCCGAACCCATGGGTATTACCATACAACTATTAACAGGTTCAACTAAAACTTCTGAGCGGAATGTAATACACGAAGCCCTGCTAGATGGCAGCCTTAACATAATTATTGGCACACACGCATTACTAGAAGACAAAGTGCAGTTTAACAACTTAGGGCTTGCTATTATAGACGAGCAACATCGTTTTGGTGTAGAACAACGCAGTAAACTATGGCGTAAAAACGAAATACCTCCACACGTATTGGTAATGACGGCAACACCAATACCCCGTACATTGGCTATGAGCTTGTATGGCGACTTGGATATTTCGATTATTGATGAATTACCTCCAGGACGTAAACCCATAAAAACCGTACATCGTTATGATAGTAATAGGCTAAAAGTTTGGGCTTTTTTACGTGAAGAAATTGCAAAAGGCAGGCAGGTATATATTGTGTACCCACTAATTGAGGAAAGCGATAAAATGGACTATAAAGATTTGATGGATGGGTACGAAAGCATTTCGCGCGACTTTCCGTTGCCACAGTATAGCGTAAGCATTGTACACGGACGAATGAAACCTGCAGAAAAGGATAGTGAGATGGAACGTTTTGCCAAAGGTAAAACCAATATTATGGTAGCTACTACGGTAATAGAGGTAGGTGTTAACGTACCCAATGCCAGCGTTATGGTTGTAGAAAGTGCCGAGCGTTTCGGGTTGAGCCAACTACACCAACTACGTGGGCGTGTGGGGCGTGGTGCTGAACAAAGCTATTGTATATTAATGACAAGCCACAAACTGAGTAACGACAGTAAAACCCGTATGGAAACAATGGTACGCACTAACGATGGTTTTGAAATTGCCGAAGTAGATTTAAAACTACGTGGCCCTGGCGATATTATGGGCAAGCAACAAAGCGGGGTACTTAACCTACAAATAGCCGATTTAGTTAAGGATAAGGAAATTCTTGGGTTGGCACGCCACCATGCTATCAAATTATTGAAAGAAGATGCCGCCCTAGCCAAACTAGAGCATGCTGCCACACGACGCACTTTTATAGCGATTAGTAAGAAAAAAAGCATCTGGAATTATATATCCTAGCATAAAAGTACACCTATAGAACAAGGTTAAAACTATTATAATGTTGTAGCGATTTTCCGTAACATTTTCTAGCTTAGCCGTAAAATAGAGCAAATTTAATTTTTTTTACATGGAATTTAACGTTACTGATATTTCAGAACTCATTACCGAGAAACTAAGCAACTGGGCAGAAACACTAATTGGTATTCTACCCAATTTGGTTTTAGCAGTAATAATAGTAGTTATTGGCTTTTTTGTAGCAAAATGGATTAAAAAATGGTCGTTACGCTTCATCAGAAAAGTGTCCCATAACATTACGCTAAACAACCTATTTGCTTCTATAATTTATTTCATTTTTATAGGTATAGTTATATTTACAGCACTTACCATACTCAACCTCGATAAAGCAGTTTCTACTGCACTTGCAGGAGCTGGTATACTTGGTTTGGCATTAGCGTTTGCCTTTCAGGATATTGCAGCCAACTTTATGTCGGGTATTTTTATATCATTCAGAAAACCTGTAAAAGTAGGCGATGTTGTAGAAGTAAAAGATTATATGGGTAAAGTAATAGAAGTTAACCTACGCGATACTGTTATACGTACGTTTGAGGGACAGACTGTTATAATACCCAACAAAGATGTATTCCAAAACCCTATAGAGAATTATTCGCATTTGGGTAAACGTCGTTTCGATTTAAGCGTAGGCGTATCATACGGAGATGATTTAGAAAAAGTGAAAGAAGTTACACTTAACGCAGTAAAAAACATTAAAGAGTTATCCAAAAGTAAAGGGGACGAAACAACAATGTTTTTTGAGGAGTTTGGCGATAGTTCTATCAACTTTACCATACGAATGTGGATAAGCGATCCTGAGCAAATTACCTATAAAAAAGTAGGTAGTCAGGCGATTATGAACATTAAGAAAGCCTACGACGATAATGATATTAT